>QKGK01000082.1 GCA_003250455.1 Chloroflexota bacterium
GAAGTACACCATGGCACCCGTATCCGGATCCTGCCAGCCAAAACCGTGGTCACCATCGTAAACCAAAGTGATGCCTGCGGGCAGATAATCCTGCAAATATACCAACCCGGTGATCAGTTCCGGTTCCAGCAGCTGGCCGCTGGTGGATGTGCTTACCGTTGTTTCTCCGCTTTGGGTGGCGGCAACCGCATCGGCGTTGGCAGTCAGTTCTTCGTCCACAGCCGGTCCGGGAGGGGCAGCGTTTGCCTGCACGTAGATCAGCCCTTCGGAGGAGCCAATCGCCGGATAGAGCATACCTTTGTCATCCACCCAGGAGACCTGTCCAATCGATTCCTGGTCCCAGGTGAGCACCGGCACCCGCTCCACCACATCCATGGCGATGCTGCCCAAAACGCCAATGGAGATGTTGATCTTCTCCAGCGCCGGCACCTTTTCCGGGAGGGTTGCTTCCAGTTCATCCACGTCCATCAGGAAGACTGGCTGGTTGAGCGCGCCGGTCTTTTCCAGCAGGCTGAGCTTGTCCACCCGCTGCAGGCCTTCAACGGTTACCCGGTCTTCCGAGACGGTGAACTGAGGGGAATTCCACAGCCAATAAAAAGCAAAACCAAACACCAGCATCAATGCAAATGAAGCCACCCGCCACCCTACCCGGGGGACAGCCACAGCCGGTAACCGGAGTTCTGCACCGGTGGTGCCCAGGGCAATGTCATACCGGCGGCGGTTGGTCAGTTTTTTCTTGCCTTTGCGGGGCACTGCTGCCGGCCGCTGGTTGACCATCCCGCTGCGGGAGACCATCGGCGGCATCTGCCGAGAGAAGCTGCTGGTCTGGGATTTGCGCTTTTTTGATGGGCTGGTACGCCCAGATCTGCGGGAGCGTACCATTTCAGAACGCCGCTGTTCAGTGGTCATGCCTGCCCCCTTTCAAAGGTGCGCTTGGTGGCGTCGCGCTGCGCTTTGCGTTCCAGGGCATACGCCACCAGGTGATCGATCAAATCCATGTTATCCACGCCGCTGGCTTTCCACAGCATGGGGTACATGCTGATGCGGGTAAACCCTGGGATGGTGTTAAGTTCGTTCAAATAAACCTCACCGGAATCGCGGTCGATGAAGAAGTCTACTCGCGCCAGCCCGGCCAGGTCGCAGGCCTGATAAGCCCGGACGGCCAGCGCACGGATGCGCTGGGAAAGCGCTTCCGGAATGTCTGCCGGGATCACTGTGCGGGAGCGGTCATCGTGATATTTGGCTTCGTAGCTGTAAAACTCTTCACCCGGGAGCACCTCGCCGCAAACCGAAGCCTGCGGCTGGTCGTTGCCCATCACGCTGACTTCGATCTCACGCACGTTCAGCCCTTTCTGCACGATCACCCGGCGGTCGTAGGCGGCGGCTTCCATCAGTCCTTCCATCAGGTCGCCCCGGCTGCGCACCTTGCTGATGCCCACCGAGGAGCCCAAATTGGCCGGTTTGACAAAGTAGGGGTAATCGCCCAGAGCTTCCACTGCGTCTAACACGTCTTCCAATCCGCTTTCCAGTTCAGAGCGCAGCACCAAGATGGTATCCACTACCGGGATCTGGTTGGCCCGCATCACGTCAAAGAACACGGCCTTGTCCATCCCTACGGACGAGCCGGTCACGCCGGGGCCAACATAGGCTGCTTCAGCCAGTTCAAACAGTCCCTGCAAGGTGCCGTCCTCGCCGAAAGTGCCGTGCAGCACCGGGAAGAACACATCCACGTCCGCAATTTTGGACACCGGCTGGCCTTCTTCCACCTGGTACAGGGCTGGGCTTCCCGGAAAGGGGAGCATGGTCACCGCGGTCAGGCTGTCAAAGTTTTCTGCCAGCATGGCGGAAAACACATCCTGCCCGGAGAACCATTCGCCCTGTCGGGTGATGCCCACCTGGATGACATTGTACTTTTCAGGGTTCAGCTGGCTGAGCACAAACCTGGCAGACTCCAAAGAAACCGCGTGTTCTCCCGAACGCCCGCCGAAAAGGACTGCAATATTGAGTTTGTTATCCTGCTTCTTCTCGGTCATCATCTTACGCTTTCCATTCGCCTGCCAGTTCAATTTCTAATTCCAGCTGTACCTCAAATTTCTCTTTTACCGTTTGCCGGGCCTGGCTAATAAGGGCAAACACTTCTGCGGCGGTGGCGTCTCCATGGTTGAGGAAAAAATTTCCATGCAGTTCGCTGATCTGAGCCTGCCCGACCCGTAAGCCCTTCAGTCCGGCCACATCGATCAACCTCCCGGCGAAATCTCCCGGCGGGTTCTTGAACATCGATCCCATACTTGCACCGGGTGGCTGTGTGCGCTTGCGGAAGGCCAGGAACTCGTCCATTTTCTGCTTGATCGTTTCCGCATCTCCGTGTGCTGCTTTGAAGGACGCCGCAAGTACCACTGCCTGACCAGGATGGTACTTCAACCGGCTGGAGCGGTACTCAAATTCCAGCTGGGCTGGCGTCCATTCCTGCCGTCCATATTGATGGTGCAAGACTTCTGCCAAAATCAAATTTCCGGCGACATCTCCGCCGTGAGCGCCGGCATTGCCCACTACCGCCCCGCCCACGGTCCCGGGGATGCCTGCAGCCCATTCCAGGCCGGTCAGATCGCTGCGCCCACATTGGCGCGCCACTGCGCCAAAGTTGCTGCCGGATTCCGCCCAAACCGTGGCCGCTTCCCGATCAATCTTCACCTTGCGGGCCTTGTTGAGGATCACCACGCCGCGCACACCAGCATCGCTGACCAGCATGTTCGATCCGCCGCCCATCACCAGGAAGGAGGTCTCGGTCTCCCACAATACGGTGACCATCGCGGCCAATTGTTTGGCCGAACCTGCGGTGAGGAGCACATCGGCTGCGCCCCCGATCCGGGCAGAAGTGAATTTTGCCAGCGGCGCGTGCAGGGCAACTGCATCGCCGAATTGATCCTGTAAACGTGCAACCGGGAGTGAAGCGATCATTGTGCTGCCTCCCTGGCATGCAAGCCATCCAGCAAGGCGCGGCTCACCTGGGTGGCGTCTCCCGCTGAAAATACAATCACCACATCCCCGCCAGCAACCTGCTGGAGCAGATGATCCGTCACATCGCTGAGCTGTTCAATCGCCCGCGCCCCGGTGACATGCACCCCGGCGGCAACCGCTTCCAGGGAAAAATCCTCCGGCTGGGTTTCGCGGGCTGCGTACACCCCGGTGACCACCACCTTGTCGGCCGCGTCCAGCGCCTGGCAGAACTGCGCCTGCCACATGCTGGTGCGGGAATACGTATGCGGCTGCCAGACTGCCCAAATGCGCTGCTGCGGGAAGCGCGCCCTGGCCGCCTGCAGGGTGGCGGCAATTTCGGTTGGGTGGTGGCCGTAATCATCGATCACTGTGACGCCCTGAGCCTCGCCCAGAATTTCAAAGCGGCGGCCAGACCCGCTGAAGGTGGAAATAACGCTTCCGGCCGCTTCCAGGTCCAGGTTGAGCAGATCGGCGGTGATAATCGCCGCCAGCGCATTGCGCACATTATGCAGACCGGGGACTTGCAGCGCCACGCGGGAAACAACCTCTTCCCCGCGCAGGACTTCAAATCGATAGCCTGCGCCAGGCACAGACTCCAGATTGCGGGTGGTGTAATCGGCATCCGGGTCGTCCAGGCTGTAGGCCAGCCAATGGTGGTTCTCACTCCCGGCGTAGGCCAGCAGATGCGAAGCGCCCGGGTCATCCAGGCATATCACCAGGCTGCCGTCCGAAGTGAGGCGGTCGACAAAGCCTTCAAAAGCGGCCATCATGTCCCGTTCGGTGGGGAAGCAGTCCGGGTGGTCATGTTCAACATTGGTGACCACCTCAATCGTGGGGTGCAAGCCCCAAAACATGTGGTCATATTCGTCGGCTTCAATCACAAACAGGTCGCTTTCCCCGGCGGCGGCATTCACGCCCAGGTTCTGCACCTCGCCACCAACGATGAAACCTGGACGCTGACCTAACTCGTGCAGCATCCAGGTAATCATCGAGGTGGTTGTGGTCTTTCCGTGCGTCCCGGCAATTCCGATAGTAAATTTTTCCGCTAACAAAGAGCCAAGATAATCATTCCGCTTCAACACCGGGATGCCAGCAGCGTTTGCTGCGACCACTTCCACATTCTCATCGGGCACGGCTGAAGAACGCACGACCACATCCGCACCCTGCACCTGTTCCGGTGCGTGGCCGATGTACACCTGCGCTCCAGCAGCACGGATGGATTCTGCCAGCGCGGAGTCGCTCCGGTCTGAGCCGGAAACCGTCTCACCGCGTTCCAGCAGAACTCTGGCTATTGCCGAGAGCCCGGTGCCGCCGATGCCGATGAAATGAATGTGAGCCAACAAAATAACCTTTCCAATCCTGCTAAACGAACACAATGACCACAAATGCAAATGCGATCGCGATAGTAATATAGATGTGCGGCGCCTGCATCAGGTATTCCGGGGGCATGCGGGAGAGCAGTTCTGCCGCCCGCGCCGCCATCTCGGAACCGGTAACCGGGGGGATCAGCACCTTGCTGAAGTTCTCGTATCCGGCTTCATCGAGGAACCACCAGATCGAACCGATCACCAGATACCCGTTGATTGCGCCAAACACGGCCCCCAGCACCGCATCCCGGACCTTTTCCCGCCGGGCAGCGTTCTGGAACATCTTGATCGCCGGGGTCTGGTAGCCAAAGAATGCCAGGGTGAGGATGATGGTCGTGCTGACCCAGAATCGGGTGGTGTGGTCCTGGTGCTCCAAAACCATATTCTCCACCAGGGTGCAGTTTTCATCCAGGTTGGCATTCTCCTGGATCATCCTGTCCACCGAGACGCCCAATTGTGCAGCAACCTGGTCACAGGTCTGTCCCGCTGACACTGTAACGACTACCTTGGGCGGGGACACCATTTGCCGGTAAATGCCGACATAGTTTTCGAACACAAAAATGATGAACAGCGCCAGAATGGTGCTGATGATCACCAACGTTTCTTTTGCCCAGCCGCGCATCACACCGATGACAGCCAGCACAAAAACGAACAGGTAGAACACAAATGTCAATGATAGCATCGTTCACCACCTTGAGAAGGCATGGGATGCAGCCAAGCATCATATTGCCCTGCCAGCCTGCACTTGCATAAACGAGAATTCAGACCAACTATCCTCATTTTAGTCCATCCCTTTCACATCCGCTGGCGCAGATGCGGTCAAATTCAGCAGCATCTCAGCAATCTTCCCGGCCGCGCCAGGCATTGCCAATGACTGCATGGCCGATTTCATCTCGTTTCGCCGGGCCGGGTCTGTGAGCAACAGCTCCCGGATAGCAGGGAGCAGATCCGCACCCAGGTCCTGGTCCTGCACCACCACGGCAGCCCCGCGCTCAGCCAGGTACCCCGAATTGACGATCTGGGTATCCCAGGCATGGGGATAAGGCACCAGGATCGCCGGAAGGCCAAACTCCGGCAGCTCTCCCAGCACCGAGCCTCCCCCCCGGGAAACCACCAGGTCAGCGGCGGAAAATGCCGCGTTCATCTCCTCGTGGAGGAAGCGGAACGGGCGGTAAGCTGCTTTCTGCTCCGCACTGAGATTGGGCAATATTGCCTCCACGACCGGCCAGGTCTGCTCGCCGGTCAGGTGGATCACCTGGGTAAAATCCAGCAGCTTCGGCAATACGGCCACCACAGCCTGGTTGATCGAACGGGCGCCCAAACTGCCGCCGGTGACCAGCAGTACCGGTTTCTGCGGGTCAAGGTCAAATGTGGCTACCGCCGATTCCCGATCAAGCTTTGTCAGCGAGGGGCGGGTCGGGTACCCGGTGACCTCGACAGTTTCTTTTTTGGCAAAATACTGCCGGGACGCTTCCACCGGCACGGCGATCCTGGCCGCAAAGCGGCTGAGCGTTTTCAGCGCCAGGTTGGGCTCAATATCCGGCAGGCAAAGCACAATCGGGGATTTGACCCCGGCCAACCCGGTCGGGATGGCAACATAGCCGCCGGTAAAGAAAAGTACGTCAGGGTGGAAATCCCGCACCAGCTTCCGGGCAGCAAAATAGCCGCGCACCAACCGGAAAATGTTGCCGACCACCTTCAGCCCCACGCCATGCACGCCCGCAGCCGGGATAGATTTAAAGGGCACACCGGCCCGGCGAACCAGGTCGGCTTCCATGCCACCTTCCCCCCCAACCCAGAGTATTTCTTCGGGTTTATCCCCGAGGGCTTGCAATACGGCCAGTGCGGGATAGATCCCGCCCCCGGTTCCGCCTGCTGAGACCATCAGACGCATACACCTTCCTCTCTTTTTGACCTTCCTGCGCCTTGGATAGGCGCGAAATATTCATTAGAATCCCGATGGACGTTAGCGAAACCACCAGGTTTGAACCCCCCAGGCTGATAAATGGCAGCGCATTCCCCGCAAATGGCAGCAGCCCGACCATCATCGCCATATTAATCACCGCCTCAATCACCATCCAGAAGGTCAGCCCGGCGGCCAACAGCTGACCCAGCATATCTGGCGCATTTTGGGCAATCTTCATCCCGCGCCAGGCCAGGACAGCATACATGCTGATCAAAAAGGTTGTGCCCAGCAGACCGGTTTCTTCTGCCACTACCGCGAAGATACTATCCGTGGGCGGCACCGGCAGGCTGATCAGCTTGGTCTCGGCATTGTCGATCCCGGCGCCAAATACGCCTCCGCGCACAAAAGATTCAATCGAGCGGCGCACATGGAACGACGCTTCGGTGGGATTACGCAGTCCTTCAAAATAATCGGCCATACGGACACGCGCCGTAGGCTGTACCTGGACGATCAGCCAGCCGATCAGGATGGCGATCATCAAGAGGATGAAGATCTGCTTCAGGTCGCCGCCAGCCAAGAAGAACAGCACCCCACCCAGCAGCACCAGGGTTGCAACCGCGCTCACGTCCGGCTGCGCCAGGATCAGGCCGCCGACCACCCCGATGATACCGCCCAACGGGAACAGGCCAAAGCTGATCTGGTTGAGCTGGTGGCGTTTGGCGTACAGCCAGACGCACAGATACAGGATCACCGCCAGCTTGGCCGCCTCGGAGGGCATGATCGATCCTTCGTAGATCGTGCGGGTGGCGTTGAAGCGCACCTCACGGACAATCAGCACCACCAATAATGCCAGGATGGTGCCGCCCATCCCCACTACTGCCAATCGGCGGTAATGATGGTAATCGAAGAAAGAAACCGCCACTGCTGCTGCCAGGCCGATGGCCATAAAGGTCAGCTGCCGGGTGAACATGGCTGTATGCGAGCCTTCATATTCATAGTAGGAAAGCTCCCAACTGGCAGAGAATACCATCACCAGGCCAAACAGGACCAGGAAAATGGTGACCACCATCAGGGGAAGGTCCACACCCAGGTGCAAGCCGCCCATGCTGCGTTTTCTTTTTACGGATGTCTGGTTCATTGCGGTCATCTGATCTACTCCTCCACCGGCAGCTGCTGTACCAAAACTTTAAACTGTCTGCCGCGTGCTTCATAATCACTAAATTCATCAAAACTGGTCCCGCCGGGAGCCAGCAGCACCACGTGCCCCGGCTGCACACAGGCCGCAGCCGTCGCCACGGCGTCTGCCAGACCGGGACAAACCTGCAACTGGAATGGCTGCTCCCCTTCAGGAACTACCGCCCGGATGGCAGCTGCCACCAGCCCGGCTGCCTCACCAAAAGCGATCACATGATCGGCCTGCTTGATCGCCTGGGTGACGAAAGGTCCCCAGGGCAGGGCCTTGTCGCGCCCGCCGACCAGCACCACCAGCCGTTCGCTGAAAGCCTGCATCGCTGTCACGGCCATCCCGGGGCTGGTCGCTTTGGAATCGTTGTACCAATCTGCCCCACCCCAATGGCGCACAAACTCCAGCCGGTGTTCCACGCCGCCAAACCCGGCAATCCCGGCATGCATCACTTGCATGGGCAGTCCCAATGCTGCGCCTACAGCACAGGCGGCGGTCACATTCAATAAATTATGTTCGCCCCGCAGCGCAATCTCTGATACCGGCAGCACCTGGGATTCGCCTTCAACTGTGCGCACCCACACTGCCTGATCCCGGACAAAACTGCCCAACTCTCCGGTTGGGATCTGATGTCCAAAGTAGTGCACCTTGCCCGGGGCTTTCTCCGCCCATGAGCGCACTTCGGCATCTTCCCAACCGAGTACGGCGATATCTTCCGGCTGCTGATGGGCGACAATGCGCTTCTTGGCATCGATATAGGCGGTCATGGACTTGTGGCGGTCCAGGTGATTGGGCGAGATGTTCAACACCGCCGCCACTTGCGGAGCGTTGGTCATCAGCTCCAGCTGGAAGCTGGAAAATTCCACCACGGCCAGGTCGTCGGCAGTCATTTCATCCACCAACGAAATGAGCGGCAGTCCAATATTGCCGCCGATATATACTTTTCGGTAATGGCCTTTGCGCTCTGCCTGTAAGGCAATCCGCCCGACCAGCGTAGTGGTGGTGGTCTTTCCTGCCGACCCGGTGATCCCGACCACTTTGCAGGGAGCCGCTTCCATAAAGACCTGCGAATCGTTGGAAAGCGGGATTCCCCGCCAGATGGCTTCTTTGACAAAGGGAATCGTCAGCGGCACGCCGCCAGAAAGGCACAGCAGGTCGGTCTCGTCCAGCAGTTCCAGCGGATGGCCACCCAGCGCCCAGCGGATTGGCAATCCCGCCAGGGATTCGCGGGCCAGGGCCAGCTTTTCGGCAGGCTGTGCGTCGGTGATCGTCACCTGGGCGCCTTTTTCGGCCAGGTAGCGCGCCAGTGCCGTCCCTTGCCGGGCTGCACCCATGATCACCACACGCTTCTCATCCCAACTCATATCACCGCCAGGGCTACGCCCATCAGACCAGCCAGCAGGCTGATCAGCCAAAATCGCTGTACAATTTGCGTATCACTCCAGCCGGAAAGCTGGAAATGGTGGTGGATGGGCGTCATCTTGAAAATGCGCTTGCCGCCGGTACGCTTGAAATAGGCGATCTGCAGCACCACGCTCATTGCTTCCATCAGCGGAATGATCCCGATCACCAAAAGTAAAGGCCACTGCCCGGTCATCAACGCTACAACTGCCAGGGCAGCCCCCAAAGCGCTGGAACCGGTATCGCCCATGATCAACTGGGCCGGTTGGGCGTTGAACCACAAAAACCCGAACAATGCCCCAACCAGGGTAAAGCAGAATTGGGCCACGTAAGTTTGCCCCTGGAGCACGGCGATCGCACCGTAGGAAGCAAAAGCCGTCGCCGCGATCAGCCCCGAAAGGCCATCCAGGCCATCGGTAAAGTTGACCGCATTGACCTCGCTGAGAATGATGAAGATGGCGATCGGGATATGCCACCAACCCAGGTCGATCTCAAAATTGATGCTGGGGATGTACATGCGCGGCACATCCAGCACTTCATACAAGCCAAAGCCGATCACCGCTGAGACCACCAATTGGAGCAAGAACTTGTTTCGGGCGGAGAGGCCCTCTCCTGCATCCTTGCGGCGCAACTTGGTCCAATCATCAACGACGCCCAGCATAGCGAAGATCAGCATCGTACCGATCGGCAGCAGGATCGAGCGCCCGGCCGATTGTCCTCCCAACAAGGCCACCGCGTTGTAAACCAGGGTGACCAGGATGGTGGGGATGATAAACATCACGCCGCCCATGGTTGGGGTGCCCATTTTTGCCAGATAGCTGTCCGGCAGTTCCAGCCGGATGCTGTCCCCCACTTTGAGGGCGCGCAGCGTCCGGATGAGGGGCGGGCCCCAGATCACGGTGAGGACAAAAGTGATCGCTGAAAGCAGCAAAGCGACTGCAGTGCGGTCTGTCATGATGCCACCTCCAAAGCCGGTGCAATCGCATCCATGCGCATCCCGCGCGATCCCTTGATCAGCACAACATCATCAGGCCCCAGAATTTTGGTAAGTGCTTCAGTTGCAGTCTGCGTATCTTCGACTTCAACGATCCTCTCCGGAGGCATCCCGGCAGTTCGGGCGGATTCAGCGATGATGTGACTGCGCGGCCCCACCGTGATCAGCATTTCGGCAATCTCGGAAGCCCGGATCCCTACCATCTCGTGGCCCTGGCGTTCGTACTGCCCCAACTCGAGCATATCGCCCAGCACGGCAATCCGGCGGCCATCCAGCTCTTCCAGCAGGTTGAGGGCGGCCAATGTGGACTGCGGCGAGGCATTATAGGTATCGTCCAGCAGTAATGCTCCTGAACTGCTGCGCACGGCCATCAATCGGAGCTGCATATGCCCAAAGCGCAGGCCGGAGATGATCTCCTGCCAGTCCAGGCCGTCCGCCAGGCCAACAGCGGCGGCACGCAAGGCGGTATGTACCGAATGTCGTCCCAGCATGGGCACCCGCAGATAGAGTGTTTCGTTGCGGTAATGCAGCCGGAAGCGGATACCTTCCAGACCAAGACCTTCCACCTGGTCAGCCCAAACGTCGGCTTGATCGTTCAGGCCGTAAAACATCACCTGGGCGCTGGTTTTTTCTGCCATGGCACGCACCAGGGGATCATCAAAATTGAGGATGGCGACGCCATCTTTGGGCAAGCTTTCGACCAGTTCCGCCTTACCGGCAGCGATCATCTCCTGAGAACCAGCGCGTTCGGCGTGGACGGTGCCGATATTGGTCACCACGCCAATCTTCGGACGGGCGATATCGCACAGGAAGCGTATTTCTCCGGGGACGTAAAATCCCATCTCCAGCACCGCCCGCCGGTGTCCTTCGGTGAGGCTCAGGATCGTGATTGGCAGGCCGATTTCGTTGTTGTAATTGCCTTCATTCTTCAAGGTCGGGTAGCGGTGACTGAGCACCTCGGCTACCAGCTCCTTGGTGGTGGACTTGCCAACGCTGCCGGTGATGCCCACCACAACTACATCCAGGCGGGAACGCCAGAATTTGGCGATCGTCTGCAAGGCGGTGATGGTGTTATCCACCAGCAGGCAGGCGGGTTCTTCCAGTTCTGCCAGCGCCTGCTCATCCGGAACCTGCCGCAGGTCCAACTGATGGAACTGGGCAGACATATCTTTTTCCACCAGGGCAAAGCTGGCGCCCTGCTCGAAGGCATGGCCGATATAATCGTGCCCGTCCACCCGCTCGCCCTGCAATGCAAAGAAGATGCAGCCGGGGATCGCCACACGCGAATCGATCACCGCCTGGGTGATGACTTTTTCTGCGTTATTAGGTCGCTGCTTGCACAGCGCCTCGATCACATCGGCCAATTTCAGCATCTCTTTACACGTTTAGTTATTTGCCGTCAACTGTGTGCGCACAGTATCCGGAGGAATCTTCATTAACACCACCAGCCGCTGGGCCAGCTCCGAGAACACCGGGGCAGCCGTTTCAGAGCCCCAAATAGGAGACGGCTCTTCCAGCCAAACATACACCACAAACTTAGGATCGTCCGTGGGTCCCCATCCGATAAAAGAAGCGTTGGTCTTGTCTTCCAGGTAGCCTTCCCCACCGGGGATCTGGGCGGTACCGGTCTTCCCGGACACCCGGTAACCGGGTACCAACGCTTTGGAGGCTTCGTTCTCCAGCGAAAGCGAAAGAGCATAATTCATCGTATCGGCGGTTTCTGCACTGATAGGGCTGCCATAAATAGAGGGGCGAATATCCAGCTGCACGCCGTTATCGACAATTGCTTTGATCACATGGGGAACCATCATCTGTCCATGGTTGGCAAAAGAAGCCGCCGCGGTGATCACCTGGAGGGCCGTAGTGGAAACACCCTGTCCGAAGGTGTTGGTTGCCAAATCTGACGGATACCAGTCACCGTCGCCCGGTTCTTTCAGGCGGCCGGTGGCTTCACCGGCCAAATCCACACTGGTGTAATGGCCAAACCCAAAGGCATCCATGTACTCATAAAAAACATCTGCACCCATCTCGGTGCCGACCCATGCCAGACACACATTTAACGAGTGCTGCAGGCAGCCGATCATGTTCTGCTGTCCCCAGGCAGAGCGGTCCCAGTTGCGCACCACGATCCCGCCGTATTCGAAATATCCGGCATCGAAGAAGGTGGTATCCAGGGTGACGTTTTCGCTGTCGATGGCTGCGGCCATGGTAAAGATCTTGTAGACTGACCCCGGTTCGTAGGTATAGCTGACCAGCCGGTTGAACGGGGTTGTGCCGGGGAAGACCTCTTCAAAATTCCAGTATTCGTTAATATCCAGCCGCGGGGTGGTCGCCATTGCCAGGATCTCGCCAGTGGTGGGGTCCATGACGATCGCGTTGGCAGACTTGGCGTCATATTCCTTTACAGCTTCGTCCAAAACTGTCTCCACCATGGTCTGAATCTCGCGGTCGATGGTCAGGATCAGCGTGGACCCAGCGGGGATATCCGGCAGTTCAGAGGCATAGTTGGGATTTTTGGGAATGAACACTTCGCGGGAAGCACCGGAGAGCACGTTATCGTAACGCTGCTCCAGCCCGTGGTACCCCTTATCATCTTTGGCGACAAACCCGATGATATTGGATGCCAGATCTTTCTCCGGGTAGGTGCGCGCCAGATAGGGGAACAGCACCACGCCTTCCAGGCTGTCCTCATCC
Source organism: Chloroflexota bacterium (assembly GCA_003250455.1). GTDB lineage: Bacteria > Chloroflexota > Anaerolineae > Anaerolineales > UBA11579 > UBA11579. The sequence goes on from QKGK01000082.1 coordinate 12,543, forward strand.
TTGTCTCCGGAATAATTGTCCTGCCAGTCTGCCAGCAGGTTCATCAGATCGTGGGCATCCTCGGAGGAAACATCCCGGGCGATCTGGGCATAGACGGCATCTTCCGAAAAGGGGATGAGCGCATAACTGAGCGCTTCTGCATAATCAATCCCGATGGTGGCATTCAGCACCCGGGCAATTGCTTCGGGTGTTCCTTTATATTGAAGTTCCAACCCTACCTCGTAGACGATCTTGTTCCCGGCAAGCAGGTATCCATCCCGGTCATAGATCGGGCCGCGCGGCGGGTTGATCTCCAGCCACACGCCCTGGTAAAGGTCGCCTTCCTGGGTCAGCTGCTCGCCTTCAGGGAGAAATTGAAAGCTGATCGTCCAACCAAAGATGATCAGCGCGAACACCAACAAGCCATAGAGGAGCAAATTCATGCGCCAGGGTGTTACGCGGGCCGGTGCATTGCTGCCAGATTCTGTCATCATTCACCTCCCAACCCAGCGGCGCCGGTTTTGACGCTTAGTTCAAAGATCACCCCGCGCAGCCAATCGATCAGCGATGTGGTGTAAGCAGATGGAAGCTGCTCGGTGGCAGTTTCGGCGCTGGCCGAGGTGGAAGGCGCCAGCTGGAGCGGCTCTGCCCCGGCATATCCTTCTACCTCCAGGTAGCGGATGCGGTTCGGGTTTGCGGGCTGGTAGTTCTGCTCTTCGGCGCGGGCAGCCAGATTGTCCACGCTGGTCAGGTCGGCCAAATGGGCTTTTTTATCCTCGATGATCTTTTCCAGCGCCTGGGTGGTTTCCTGATATTCCTGGGCCTGGAGACCATAGGCACCGGCCATCGATGTGACCCAAACATAGACGATCATGACCACGGCAGCAACAACCCCAAACGCGGCAAAAAGGCCGAGCATCTGTACCTGTCTCCGCCAGGGCGTATTGCGATACGCTTCTATAATTTTTTGTGCTCTGTTCATGGTTACCTCTTATTAAAGAAGAGTAACTGCAAGTCTTATGCCAGGCTGCCTGGTTAAATTAATTAGATCTTCTCGATAACGCGCATTTTTGCACTGCGTGCGCGTGGATTTTTTTGGATTTCTTCCTCCATGGGGAGGAAGGGTTTTCGCTGCACCAGGCGAATAATTGCTGGCCGGATCACCGGCGCCATGGGGTGAGTTTCATCCCGTTTTTCCCGGCTGAAATCCCGGAAGATCTGCTTGACGATCCGGTCTTCCAGCGAATGGAAGGTGATCACCGCCAGACGTCCGCCCGGCGAGAGGGCTTCCACGGCCTGCGGAAGCGTCTTGTGGATGGCGTCCAGCTCCTGATTGACCGCAATACGCAGCGCCTGGAAGGTGCGGGTTGCTGGGTGCAGTTTACTCCCCGGCTGATTGCCAACTGCATCCGCGACCACTTCGGCCAACTGAAGCGTAGTGCTGAATGGACGGGCCTGGATAATCGCCCTTGCTACCTTGCGGGAAAGCCGTTCTTCGCCGTACTGGTAGATCACATCTGCCAGCGAACGCTCATCCCAGGTGTTGACAATATCGGCGGCTGTCAGCGGGGCGCTCGGGTTGAAGCGCATGTCCAGGGGGCCTTCATGCAAGAAAGAAAATCCCCTCTCGGGGGAATCAAACTGCATGGAGGAGGCACCCAGGTCCAGGACAATTCCATCCACCTTTGCCCAACCCACAGCGTCCAGCTGCTGACGAAGGGTGATGTGGCTGGCATGCACCAGCATGGCCCTTGTCCCAAATTCTGCCAGACGCGCTTTGGCCAGTTCCAGGGCAGTTGGGTCTACATCAAGGCCCAGAAGCAAGCCGTCCGGGCTGCTTTCCTTGAGGATACCCCAGGCATGCCCACCTGCCCCAACTGTGCCGTCCACATATTTACATCCGCGCTTGGGTTGGATTGCGGGTATAATTTGCTGGTAAAGTACAGGTAAATGCGGGAGGCCCTCCCCCCCTGCAGCGGCGGTCATTCGTACGAGGTGGAGAGATCCAGCCCGATGAACCGCTGCTCATTGGCTTCGGTGTCCTGGAGTTGGTCCATCTGTTGGTCCCAGGCTTCAGGTGTCCAGATCTCAAAATAGTCACCCACGCCAACCAGCACCGCCTCGCCATCCAGCTGGTTGCGTTCCCGGAGGAACTGCGGGATGAGGATGCGCCCATTCTTATCGGGTGTCACCCGGTCTGCGGTGGAGAACAGCAAGCGCTTGAGGGCGCGGGCTGTTGGATCGGTGATGGATGAACGGTTGACCTGGTGGGTCATGGCTTCGAAGCCTTGAGAGGTAAGTACCATCAGGTTTCGTTCGAAACCTTGCGTGACATAAGCGCCTGCTTCCATCAGGTCGCGGAAGCGAGCCGGGATGGTCAGACGTCCTTTATCATCAATGGTATGGCGGTACTGCCCTAAGAACATTTGTTCTTCCTCTCCTTTAAATGGCGTGGGGACGCCGGATGACCGACGCCCCACTTTGCACCACTTTAACCCACGAGTAACCACATTGTACCGAAATTAACCACTTAATGCAACCCCCAACCACCCAAAATGCCCCTTTTGGGCTACCAATTTTGAAAGTTTTAAGGTTAATTGGTGAAATTGGATAGATTTAGGGTTATTTCAAGCCATAATCAAAAACCTGCCAATCCAATAGATTTGCTTTTCCCCCACCAGATAAAAGCTACGCCTTTCCACTGTTTCAATTTTGAACATACAACTTAGCCACTTGACAGTTTCATTCATGTGATGCTAAGAATTATCCTGGATTAATGTCGGCTATTTTTATTAGGTATATAGAAGCCACTAATCCGGAGAGCAGCACTTTTGGGAACTTTACACAGCTGGTTTCGTGTCATTCCCGCGCAGGCGGGAATCCATGCTTAGCACCTTTGTTGTGGATTCCCGCCAAAATCGTGCGGGAATGACACGAGTAAAATAATTTCCGCATACTGTCAGGTGGCTAGATATAAACCTATTAAAAATGTCCTCAAGCAGCCGGAACAAACCAGACCGAGGCTTGAGGACATCTGCAAACAGCGTTTGCGCGGATCAACTTACTCCATAAGGATCCGTTTGGCGACCTTGTTCGCCACCCCTGTACTTGAAAGCGGTTCCCGCTCCACAGGCTCCCGGTCAACCGGATTTTGCAGCCCTTCAAGGTAGCGCATCATCGTTTGCCGCCCGGCATCCACCAGCAGGTTACGGCGCTCATCACTCATATCGAATTCCACCGTGCCATACCCTTTGGCAGGCAGACGCACCACCAGGTCCTCGAAAGTAGAGATCACCGCTTTATCCCGTGCTCCTAATACTGTGTTCATCAGACCCGAAAGCCGCTGCACGGTGTGCAGTTCGCCCACTTCAAATCCTTTTTTCGCCGTTTTTGCCGCCGCTTCAGCCCCAGGCACGGGCAGCTTTTCGTCGATCAGCAAGCCAAGCACCCGATCGGTGGTCTTGTCGCCCATCACAGCGGTGATGGTTGCCTCATTGGAAATGAACAGCTCGATCGGGAAATTGGAGAGCACGCCACCATCCACAATGGCATGCCCGCTGATGTCCTCCCCGCGATAGGCTCCCCACTCCTTCTGCCAGATAACTTCCTGCCACAGCAGCGGGATGCTCATCGACATGCGCACCGCCCACACCACCGGACAGTCCGGCGCGGTGCGGTGATTGATCACCAGCATGGTTTCGCCGGTCGTATCTGCTGCGATCAGGGTCAGGTCTTTGCCGGTCGCCTGCTGGAACTCTCCCATGGTCATGCCGCTAAAACTGCGGGGCTTACCATTGAACTTCCCTTCATCCAGTTTTTTCTTCAACCAGATGAGGAACTTATCGGCAGAATACCAACCCCCCAATTCGACCAGCGAAAAAACGTTATTAGCCGGGCTTTTCTCTGCGAAGAACTTGAGGATCAGGTTTTCGATCGGCTGCTCGATGAATTCGGGCAGTCCGGGAACATCGAACTGCTTCAGCAGGCGGCTGAAAGCTCCCTGAGAGATGATTTCCTCCGGGAAATTGCCTGGCGCGCCCATAAATGCAGAAAACACCGGGTTACCTTCCGAGTCTTTTTCTGCCAGGGCTGCCAGCATCTCTTCGGCGCTGTACCCCGCTGCGGTCAACGTAGCGGCGATCGCCCCTGCGGAGGTACCCATCAAGCGGCCACAGGTGTGCCCCCGGCGGGTAAATTCGTATATTGCCCCCACAAACACCATCCCTTTTGCTCCCCCGCCTTCAAACACCAGATCATATTCCATTTAAACCATCCTCTCATTTTATACAATTTTTACCATTTTTATAACCTTAATATACGGGAAATTTAGCCAAAACACAATATCAGTTTTTAAGGTTTATTCCCGGATTGTGGAGGATCACCTAAATCTGTTCACTTACCAGCACCGCACAGACAGCATGATGCTAGCTTTTAGAATACATCTGCCGTTGATTGGGGTTACGCTTTCTTTCTGAACAACCGCACAAACCAGCGCAAGGCAAGGACCAACGCTGTAAGCAATTTGGGGCCAAAGATAAACAACATCGGGTATTCGCCCTGCTCGGTATAGCCAAATTTCTTTGCCAAATGTGCCGAAGTTTTCGTCGCCGCATCCCAGTTGGGGTCGATGCCGTTTTCCATGCTGTAGACGATCAAAGCTGCACCTACCGCGGTTCCCAGCCCGCGGCCTTCATACTCTTTGCGTGTATTGATCTGGATTTCAATCCCTGCTTCGCAGACCACAAATGTGCTGGCGATACTGACGATCTTTTCTCCATCCAGCACCACAAAACCAAAACCTTTCTCCAGAAAATCATCCACCGAGCTGAAGGTGCGGATATGATCTTCGGTCAAGGGGCTTTTCTCGGCGGCAATCTGCCCGGCTATTGTGCGGTCAATTTTCTTGAGGGTGAACTCTGCGGGGAGACCATCCCGCAGCGAACGCAAATGCTCCAGGTTGAGATTTTCGCTGGTAAAGGCATAGCGCTCCAACTCGATCACATTGATGCCGTGGACTTTTTTGGTCAGCGCCATCCAGGCTTCGGTTTGATCTCCAAACAAGACCATCGACCGGTTAGGTATGCTCTTTACAGCCTCCAGCGCAGACAAATGGGATGGATCGCCACCGAGCATATACAGGGAAACGGGTGGCAAATGCAAAATTGAAACATGCGGCCAGTCGACATCATCCACCATCACTTCCCCGTGAAACCCGCCCAGGATGGCAGCGGCCAGATAATTCCATTGATACGCAAGATAATGGTCTGCTGCCAACTTCCGGTCATTAAGGCTTTTCATGAATCCTCCTTGGGGCTGTTGCTGTTATTCTACCGAAAAACCAATGACTGCCTATTCATCGCAGGAACGAATTATCCCAATTCAATAAACAACTGTTTAAACAATGTCAATTCCGCAGGCTCCCCCATCACGGCAATCAAATCATCCCGATGCAGTAAGGTTTCCGCCGCAGGGTTGAGGATCAAATCTTCATCGCGCAGAACCGCCAGGATGGTCGCTCCCGTTTGGCTGCGGATATCGCTTTCCCCAATTTCCCGGTCTGCCAGGGAACTATTTTCAGGAATGGGCAGCCAGTGAACCTGGAAAAGGTTTTGAACCGCATGCAAACGGGCAAGCTGCTCATATTCCTGGTGCAGGTCGTATTGAGACTGATACATACTGCGGCGCAGCCCGTCGAGGAAGTTCTGGATCTCATAAATGGGAAATTCCAAATGCAGCAGGGTCTGCCGGGTAAGCTCAAGGCCAGCCTCTGCGTCCGGGCTGACAATCTCGAATATCCCCAGTTCGTTGAGCACTTCCACAGGCTCCTGCCCTTCCAACCGGACCACAACATGCAGATCGGGATTGAGGCGGTGGACATTATCAATTACCTCGTGGGCCACCATGTACGCCGGAACAGTTACCAGCATCAGACAGGCAGTTTCAGCATGGGCTGCTTCCAGAATAGGCAGTTGGGTGGCATCCCCATAGATCGCCGGGTAGTCGGAATCTTTGGCATGTTCAAATCGCCGCTGGTCAAGTTCAATCACGACAAAATCCATCTCCAGCTTTTTAAGCACATTGGCCAGAAAATCCCCGATCACGCCGCACCCCACAATGATGACATGGTCGGAGAGGGTCTCATTTATCAAATGGATATTCACTTGCGGCTCAAAATTCTTCATCCGCTTCCGCACCCGATACAGCGGATCGATCAACTGTGCACCGAGCGGGGTAAGCATCATGGTGATTATTGCCACCGAGAGGATCAGCGAATACAGGTTGCTGTCGATAGAACCAGTGGTGAGGCCCACGCGGGCCAGCACGAAGGAAAACTCCCCCACCTGGAAGAGGCTCAACCCGACCGCCAGAGGCGCAACATTGCCATAGCCAAACAGTTTTGTGATACCGCCAAAAATCAGCATTTTTCCCACGATCACAACCAACACCACCAGAATTATGGCAGCAAAATTCTCAAACAGGAAACCGGGGTCCAACAGCATACCCACGGATACAAAAAACAGCAAACTGAACAGGTCCCTCAGCGGAAAAATATCACTGAGCGCCTGGTGGCTGAAATCCGATTCGCTCATCACCATCCCGGCGATAAAAGCGCCAAAGGCAAAGGAAAGCCCAAACAGATACGTGAGATATCCAATGCCCAGGCTGAGGGCTGTGACGGCCACCAGGAATAACTCGCGCGAATTCCAGCTGGCAATATATTTCATCAGGACGGGAACGATGCGCGTCCCAAACAGGAACATCACGCCCAGGAAAAGCGCAGCCCTGAGGGCCGCGGCGCCCAATTCACCTACACCAGATTCCAGGTTGTTGAGTTTGGGCAGGATGACCATCATCGGAACCACAGCCAGGTCCTGCACGATCAGCATCCCGATCATCACTCGGCTGGAAAGTGTGCCCATCAAGCCGCGGTTCATCAACGTTTTGAGGGTCACCATGGTGCTGGAAAGCGAGATTAGGGCGCCAAACCACACAGAAGCAACTAGGCTCCACCCCAGAACCTGCCCAACCCCAACGCCCAATAACATCACAAGGATAATCTGGATAGGCGTTCCGGCCAGGGCAATATTGCGTACCACCTTTAATTCTTTAAAGGAAAACTCGATCCCCAAAGAAAAAAGCAGCAGCGCCACCCCAATCTCTGCCAGAAGTTCGATATCATGGACATTTGTGACCGTCAGCCCACCGGTATAAGGCCCCAGCAAGACACCAGCGATGATATAGCCAATGATCAACGGCTGTTTAAGACGCTGAGCGATCAACCCGCCCAATAGAGCGCCTACAATGATGATGGCAATGTCAGCTGTAATTCCCATGTCTTTTCGCACCTTTGTTATAGATTACTAAATGCTCGGTCGCCAGGCCTCGGCAGGAGCGCGCACTTTTCCAACCAATGGTTATTCCCGCCCTGGGGTCATTAAAACCGATTCCCCGAATAATTTCAACCCATCGAAAAGAATGATACCGAAAAAAACAGGCCCTTACCGGGGCCTGTTGAATGCCTATTACTTCCTGCGGCCGCTGCGCCGCCGGCCGGAACCGGAACGTCCCCCACCGCGCGGTTTCGATTCTTTGCGTTTGGCCTGGGTGCCAACTGCCGGCAGGTCGGGCGGATTGTGCATCCACACGTGGTAGGTATCGTCCAGCAGCAGGGCCAGCAGGTTCTGCCCGTCCTCGTCCTCGGCCAATTCCTTGACCAGCGGGATAAAGCGCTGCATGCGTTCGATCTGCAATCGGTCCCGGTCACGCAGGCGGGCTTCCAGGTGCCCGACCAGCCGCTGTCCGACCAGATTCGCCACATCTTCATCCTGTGGCAAGGGCCGCTCGGTGAACTCGATGCCGTAGTGAGCCCCGATGCGGGTCAGCTGGCGATCTTCATTGTAATTGACCAGCATGATAGCCGTTCCGCTGGCACCGGCGCGCCCGGTGCGCCCGGCCCGGTGGATGTAAGCTTCCAGCTCCTCCGGCGGCTCGAACTGGATCACATGCGACAGGTCGGGGATATCGATGCCGCGGGCGGCCACATCCGTAGCCACCAGAAAGCGCAGCTTGCCCTCCCGGACGCGCTTGAGCACCTCGTCGCGCATATTCTGGGTAAGGTCCGAGCTGATCTGGTCGGCGTTGAAGCCAAACCGCTGCAGCACGCGGGCGACGTAAAAGACCTTATCCTTGGTATTGCAGAAGATCAGTGCCTGGTGGGGGTTCTCCATCTCGATGATGCGCACCAGCGCCCGGTCTTTATCCAGGCCGGGGACGCGGTAAAAGATGTGCTCGGTATCCTCCACGTGAATATGTTCCCGGCTGGTGCTGATGAAAGCCGGCTCGTTAAGGAAAGCGTGCGTCAGGCGGATGACCTGCGACGGGAATGTGGCCGAGAACATCCCGGTCTGGATCTCCCGGTCGGGCAGGAATTCCTGCACGCGGCGCATATCTTCGTAAAAGCCCATCGACATCATGCGGTCGGCTTCGTCGAAGACCAGGATCTTGATATCATCAAGCCTGAGGTTGCGCTTGATGAGGTGGTCCAAAATGCGTCCCGGGGTGCCGACTACCAGATGTACGCCATCCTTGAAAGCCTGGATCTGCGGCTTATAGCTGGATCCGCCATACACCGAGACCACGCTGAAGCCGCTGTCTCCGGCCAGCGCTTTGGCGTCGCGGGCTACCTGCTGGGCCAGCTCGCGCGTGGGAACCAGGATCAGCGCCTGGACCTTCTTCTGCCGGGTATCGACCAGCTCCAGGATCGGCAGGATGAAAGCGCCGGTCTTGCCGCTGCCGGTCTGTGCCTGCACCATCAGGTCCTGCCCATTCCGGAAGTA
>QKGK01000292.1 GCA_003250455.1 Chloroflexota bacterium
AAACCACCCCAGGCTTATTTCGAGGCATTTCAGGCCGTCTCGGGGCTTTCCGGAACTGAAGCACAAGCGGCTGCCTCCCGTTTGCTGGAGGGGGTGGAATCTCCCCTCACCCGGCTCATTGACGGGTTATACCATTTAGCCCAGGAAGCCCGCAGCACGCCCACGGTTTCAGGATGGGTGCGGGATCGGGCGAATGACCCATCCAACCAGAAACTCGAGGCACTCGATGATTTCCCTGGATCCACACCGGGCGCTGCAGCCTGGCTCACAAAATTCAACGCATTCTTATCCGAATTTGGCGACCGCAACGGTGGCGGGTACGGCTCTGAGGCATTCCTCTCCACCCCCACCTGGCGCGACCAGCCCATCCAGGTGATCCGGCTGGTCGCCCAATTTCTCGAGGAGGAGGTCGAGCCACCCAGGCAGCAGCGAGAGCGGTCTCGCCGGAAAATCGATGCCCAGGTTGAAGCCCTGTGCGCACAGTGCCAGGATGCTCAAGCTACCGATGAATTCGTCCGGCAGCTCCAGTACGCTCGCCGGGTGCAGGCCGTTGTGGAGATCCACAACCACCAGATCGAACAAATCGGGCTGGGGCAACTGCGCCGGGCCGTGCTGGCGGCATCCGGTTGGCTGCAATCCAGAGGTGTGCTTTCCGCTGGGGAGGATATTTTCTGGCTGGACTTCCCGGAAATTCTGGACCTCTTGCGGGGCCAGGAGAACGCACAACCGGAGGACCGTATCCAGGAGCGCCAGGAAGATTACCAGGAATGGTCCCAATACGGGCCGCCCCCCCATCTGGGCCTGCCGGATGCCTCTCTCCCGCCACGTCAGGTTTATGGCTATGCGAAAGAACTGGATACAGGCATTTCCCAAAAAGCTGGGGAAATCCGCGGGATTGGCGCGAGCGCAGGGCAGGCCAGCGGCAGGGCCCGGGTCCTTGAACCCTGGCAGACCGCACCGCCTGTCGTCCCCGGGGATATCCTGGTCGCTGAAAACGCGGGACCTCTATGGATCCCCTTTTTCCCCCTGCTGAGGGGCATTGTCCTCGAGGTAGGCTCCATTGGCCAGCATGCAGCCACAACCGCCCGTGAATATGGCATCCCGGCAGTGATTGGTGTTCGAAATGCCACCCAGGTCATCAAAGATGGCGATTGGATCACCATCGATGGAACCCAGGGGATCGTCAGGGTGGGAGGGCAGGTCGCCAACCCGGGTTAATTTGCCAGGCAGCGCGTCCATTTTTTGGGACAATTTTCGCTGATAAGACCTGCAATGGGTCGTTTATGGTTTATGCGCCTGCGGCGCAAAAAAACACAAAAAACGGATCTGCAAAGGGTCTGTTTTTTCGGGGGTTTTTTTCTTCAGGCGGGAGAGGTGTCCACTTTATGGTACAGCTCAGCTAAGCTCGCCTGGCGATGAAGGTGCCGGGCTCATCTACTGCGCCCGTTGAAACGGGCTGGGCGAGGGAGGTGCGTCTGGGGTGGTTTGGCGGAGGCGACTGTTCGCCAGGCAAACCGTTCAGGGATGCC
>QKGK01000238.1 GCA_003250455.1 Chloroflexota bacterium
CCTACCAGGCGAGTATCCACCCAATAGGGATAGGCGACCACCCAGGCCTGGTCTTCAGACCCAACCGTATCGGTGAACTGCTCTATAACGGCGCCCAGTTCGGAAGTGTTCCAGCTCCCGGCAGCGTACTGCTCGGGGAACTGGTTGAAGGTCATCCCATAGTTGTGGTTAACGGCAATCAGCGCCAAGAAAATACCGCTTATAGCCGCCACCCGGAAGCCTGTTTTGCCACCTGTCTGCTGGCGGATGCTGCGCAGGATCGCTTCCAGGCCGATGGCGACCAGCACGAAGACCACCACTGCCGCGCCGCCAGCCCGGTTAGGGGCCGGGTTTTCCTGCGGGAAGGCCAGCACCAGCGTGGATGGCAGCATCAGCACGGGAACGCCAAAAAGCAGGAAGCCGTCTTCCCAATGGCGTTTCTCGACGTAGCGCACTAACACCAGCGCTATGCCCACCACAAAGGCCGCCCCGCCGACGATATCCAGGCTGGGGGTTTGCGGCAGGGTGTTGACCCAGATAGAGCCGCTGTCCCAGTTGAACATCAGCAGCCCGTCCCATACGTTCTTCCAAAACACGCCCAGCAGCCCCAAGCCGGAAGTCATACTGTCGCCCACTTCCACGCTGGTAAGTCGGGTCATGGTGCGGTAGTTGAAGATTTGCGGCTGCTGCATCCACACGCGCAGCAGGGGCAGGAAGACGATCAGCGAGAGGAAAGCGACCAGGCCAAGCCATACGGTGGCCTTGGAGAGGTTCTCCCTGGTGCGGTTGTGCAGCCAGAAGAGCAGGATTGTAACTACAACCATGACAGGCACCGCCCGGAAAGGGGTGTAGCCGTGCAGGCCGATGCCCAGGAAAATACCGCTGAGGACAAAATAGATGCGTTTGCCGGTGCGCAGCCCGCGCACCAAATAGTAGAGCGCCGGGGCGGCGAATGCCGGATACAGGATGAAGCGCAGCGCTACCCGGGCGAGGATGTTCGGCCAGTAAGAGATGCCGGCAAACAGCATGGCGAGCAGGCCCACATTGCGGTTCCCCAATTCCTTGCCCAGCAGATAGATATACGGCAGCATAAAGATGCCCATGAACACGGTGCCGATCTTCATACTGAGAAAAGAGACGCCCGTCTGGAAGATCTTCGCCGTCAGGGCGATGAGATAGAACTGGAACCCCTCCCGCCCGGTATTGCGGGGGAAGAAGATGCGGGTGGTCCCGTTGAGCACATCCACCACATCCAGCAGCTTTTCGGCGTGGTCGCTGAACATTTCAGGCACGACCTCACCCAACCGGTAAACGCGGAAAAAGACCGCCACCAGAAAGACGACCACGACCAGCACGCTGTGCCAGGTGATGCGGACAGTCCACTGCTCCCGGCGGAAGAACCCGGCGATGCGCCGGGCTGTCTGTGAGAAGTCCGGGCGTGGAACCCAGAATGCCCACAGGATGAAGCCCAGGCCGGTCAGCCACAGCAGCACGTTCAGGTCGGTATAGAGCTGCTCTCCGGTGAGCTGGTCTTTGGAGAAAGTGAAGAAAGCCAGTAAGGAGACGCCAACCCCGATCAGCAAGGGGGTGAGAGCGATTTTGAAGTTGTCCTGGTGCGGTTCGGGTTTTGGCGGGGTGGAAAGTGCAATGTCCTTACGGAATACAGCCCAGACCAGCATGGCAACTGCCAGCAGATAGAAGAACCCGCCTGCCATGCCCATGCGCCGCGGCGGCATCAGCAGGAACTGGCCGGTGAGCGCCAGCAGCAGGCTGCCAATCACCCGCCAGGGGAGTTTGCGGAATGGGGAGTCTGCCAATGAAACCACCTGGACTTCCTGCGGTTCGTAGACAGGGGAGGCTGCCGCTTCCGCATCATCCTCGGGAAGGGGCGGAATCTCCGGGGCAGGGCCGCGCCAAGGCATGATTTTGGCAAGGAAGTAATCTAGAACGGTGGGCTCTGGTTTGTGAATCGGTTCAGGTTGTTCTTCGGTCATTATCCGGGTTTGCTCTTTCTGTACGATTTTCGCTAAACCAAGCGTTAAGTATACCCGCTGGGGTGCAATGTGTACACCGTAATTTTACCGGTGCAATGCGGATTTATTATAATGAAAGTTGCCGATTTGAACCTGTGAGATTAGGGGAGGATTCTATTAGTTGTTTTCGTGAGTTTCTATAAAAAACATGCGTGGATACTGCAGATGTGTCGTTCCCTCGCAGGCGGGAACCCATTGAGAATCGAAAAGATCCTTTTCTTTGGCAGTTGCGCGTTTATTTTCTGCGGGCGATGAAGAACGTATACGTCCCCTGCGGATGCGGTTCTGTCCCAGCGTAGGGGCGGACCAACTTCTCGGTCAGCGCTAAATTCCAGCGGGTAGGGGAAAGGATCCAGCGGTCGAAGAGCAGCTTGGGCAGCAGGGTCGGCGCGCCGAAGTAATGCCCCCATTCCAGCACGTGCAGGGATTCTTTGGGGAAGTAATGCCACCAGCGTTCCAGCGTGAAACCGGCTTTTTCCAGGCGTGCTTCCCACACTTCCGGCGAATCGGCATGTACCGTGCGGGACATCCAGTTGAACCAGTCGGTGTACCATTTGGCCGGGCGTTTCAGGCCGATCTTGCGCAGGAAAGCCGGGAATGCCAATTCTTCGTAATAGCCGGGGTTCGGGCAGCAGAAGACAAACTTTGCCCCCGGTTTGAGCACGCGGGCAGTCTCCTTGAGCACCTCGTCCAGATGGGGGATGTGCTCCAGTACGGAATTGGACAGTCCGCTGGCAAAATACGCATCCGGGAAGGGCATCTCAGCCCCGTCGGCCTGCACCAGCCCTTCATAGGATGCCGGGTAGCGCTGCGATTCTTTCAGCGGCCCCCACCAGGGGTCCAGCCCGACATTGATCCTGAAGTCGAATGCCACACTGGCAAAATGGCCGTCTCCGCTGCCCAGGTCCAGGACCGGCTCCGGGAAGTCGATATCCTGGTAATAGCTGGCTTCCACCGAGCGCAGCAGCGAGCGGAAATAGGGCAGGGATTTAAGGTGCGGCCAGAGGAAATCTTTATCGTCTTTGATGAAATAATCCGCCAGGGATTCGTTGTCCGGGTTGAAGGTGAAGCGGGCGACGATCTTGCGCCCTTTGAGGATCTCGGCCAGCCAGATGGGGCTGTCGGCCCACATTTCGTCCACGGGTATCTGATCTATAGGTGTCCAGAAGGGATCTACCTCCCGGCTGGATTGCAAAGTACCATGCCAGCGTTCGGAAAAATAAACGTATACCACCCGGTCCCATTCCGGTTTGGCAGGGAAAATGAAGGTGATCTTGGCGGCACGCTGCAGGTCTTTTTCTTCAAGTCCGACAGCAGTCTCCTCAACGAATTCGCGCACACAGGCCTGCTGGACAGTCTCACCGGGTTCCAGGTTGCCGCCGATACCGACGATCTTCCCCTGGCCGAAGCCGGTCTTCTTGCGTGCCAGCAGGATTTCGCTGATCTTGCCGCTGGTGGGGTCTTTTTTGATCAGGAAGCAGATGGTATTTTGTAACACTAGGACGACCTTTGCGTGGATTTGAAGATTCCTTCATATTCCCCGGCAATCGTGGCAGGGGAGTAGCGTTTGGTGATGGCGGGTACATCCCCGATGAAAGACTGGGGGGCATCCAGCACGGCAGTAAGGGACTCGGCCAGCGAATCCGGGTCGCCCAACTGGAATAGCTTGCCCATCCCGGTCTGCAGGATCGGCTGGCGCGGGCCGGGCATATCGGTAGCCACCGCCGGGGTGGAACAGGTCATCGCTTCCACCTGCACGATGCCAAACGACTCGGTGCTGTTGGTGCTGGGAACGACGATCACCTGGCAGAGATGGAAAAAAGCGGCCAGGTCTTCGTCCGAGATGAGGCCGAGGAACTTCCATTTATCGCCCAGTTTGGCGATCAGGGGGGCCAGCATGGCGGCGTAGGCTTCTTCGCCCATCACGTTCTGGTATTGGCCAGCATACAGCACCCTGGCAGTGGGATGGGTTTCCAGCACTTTGGGCAGGGCGCGCACCACGTGTTCGGCCCCTTTTTCGGCGGCCAGCCGGGCAACCATCCCGATGACTTTGTCCTGCGGGTTGATGCCAAAATTCTGCCGGACCTGCTCGATGATTTCATCTGAGACCGGAGAGGTGGATACCGGCGGCGGGATGATCTCGACTTTGTCCAGATAATGCTGCAGGAAGGGGCTGGCTTCGGCGTAGTCACGCGTATTGGTGACGATCACTTTGGCCGCCCAGGCGGAGATGCGGTTGGCGATGTCTGAGCCCAGGTTTGCCAGCCGGTTGATCAGCCCGCCGGGCAGCTGCAGGTCGCAGTGATAGGTGAGCACAACCGGCTTCCTCAAAATGCGGGCCAGCACCCCAATCGGGGCGGCGTCCAGCTGGGGGACATGCAGGTTGACCACGTCAGCTCGCTTGAGCTCCCGCCAGGCGGCCAAAGGCATGCTGGGCATGATCACGCCCTTGCTGATGTGCAGCGCGACCGGCAGGCGTACCACCCGCACCCCTTCCACGATCTCTTCCCTGGGCAGGGACTGCTCAAATTGGGAAGTTAATACGGTGACCTGGTGGCCATTGGCGGCCAGTGCTTTTGCCAGCCGTTCGGTGTAAATCGTCAGCCCGGAGTAGTGCGGGCGGTAATAGGTGAGTGCAATCAGAATTCGCATACAGCTCCAAGTCGGGTTGAGATCAGTTTTGTTGAGCAGGTGGGCGGTTTTGAGCCAGTGTGTAAATTTCCCGCAGAGAGATACCGGACTGGGCCAGCCCTAAGAACCCCAGCACGAAGATGATCAGCAGGTAGGTCCCATGTGTTACGAGGGCAAATGCCAGCCCGCTGGCCGGATCAGCCGATAGGGCAATAAATGCGCTGACGATCGCGGCTTCGTACACGCCCAGGTTCCCCTGTGTGGAAGGCGCAGCCACGCCCAGCGCAGCCAGCCCGACAATGAAGCAGGCTTCAAGCAGGGAAGGGTTGGGGTAGAAGGTCCGCAGGATGATCGTGTTCCACAGCACTGAAAGTCCCCAGGTGACACCCAGCCAGAAAAACACTTTCAGGAAGCGGACCGGACTGCGCAAAACAGCCAGCCCGCGGATGAACTGGTCGATCTTTTCCTCGCCGAACTGCTTTATAGAAGGCCAGCGGTTGGTGACCCAGCCAAAAATGTTCTGCACCCATTCCGGGTGGCGCACCATCAGGAACAGCACGCTGAACCCGGCGATCACCAGTCCAATGGCAACGAAGGCCGCGGTGGTGGCCCAGTCTGCGCCGACCACGAACGGCAGCGTGCTGAACAAAAAAGCGGCCAAAAAGCCGAGGTCGAAAATACGCTCGATCAGGACGGTGGGGAAGATCTCCCAAAAAGTGAGCGGAGAGCGGATTCCCAGGGCTAACGCCCGGCCCACCTCTCCAAGGCGGAAGGGCAGCACGGTGTTGAGTAGATATCCGATCACTTCGGCGGAGAATGCGGATTTCAGGGGCACCTGCTCCTGCAGCAGCACGCGCCAGCTTAACGCCCTGGTGACGAACGCAACGATCAGCACAAGAGATGCAAGCAGCAGCGGACCGATCTGGATGGCCTGAAAAGCCTGCCAGGTAGCGTTGAGGTCGATCTGCACCAGCAGGATGATGATCGCGGCCAGACTGACCACGATCCCGGGGATCAGGCGCGTCCAACTGCGCTGCGGTTTTTCTTCCAGAACTTCTGGATCATTCATCATTCAACTTGAGCACGGCGAGGAAGGCTTCCTGGGGGATTTCCACACTGCCCACCATCTTCATGCGTTTCTTACCCTTCTTTTGTTTTTCCAGCAGCTTGCGCTTGCGGGTCACATCACCCCCGTAACATTTGGCCAGATCCCCTTTCGCCCCCTCGGATGGAGCGATCCGGTCCTCGTCGCCGTCTCCACGGGCAAACCTCACGACTGCCCAGAGATGGCCCCCTTCCACCACTT
>QKGK01000542.1 GCA_003250455.1 Chloroflexota bacterium
TGTTTCACTACCTGCTCTCTTACGACCGGGTCTGGTCGCTGCTCACTGGGAGATCTTTGAAAGGGTAAATTTGGATACAAAAGGGGGCTGAACCCAGGGTGGCACGGATGGTGGCACGGATAGTGGCACGCAGGGTGGTACGCGCTGCGCATCGCACATGGGAGGAGTACCGGGGGGATTTCAGGTTGATTTGCCATTTTTTCTATGTACAAATGTTCTAAAAAATGCTACGCTTAGAAAAGTCATCGCGGGACGATTTGTGGGAAAACGAAGACACCCGCGACCGGCTATAGACCGCCCTGGCGCAGTTTCGCTCACCCAAATTTCTGATTTGGCGAACACCCGCTGGCGGTCGGCAACCCAGGCTTTCCGGGGCAGTTCTTCTCCTGCTGCCCCGGACCCGGATTGAGGGAGAGGTCGGGCGACGTCCTGACGTGAGAGGAATGTATGGTGAAAAATAAACCGGAACATGGAGCACATTTGATCCAGGATGCCCAGGAATGGCCAGGCTATTTGCACCTGGAAAAATATCTATGGGAGAGCGAGCTGCTCCCCGAGCCCGTGGGGCAGGTGGGGCAGCCGTGGAGCATCCTCCCGGGGGAGACCCGCTGGCATAAACGGTTTTTGCTGTATCTGACCCTGGGAAAGACGCGCACTCTGTCCAATGCATACCAGCTTTACCGGCAGGCACAGGGGAAGACAGGGCCGCCCCTCCAACCGGTGCCGCTATCCTGGCAGCGTGCTTTCGAACGGTTTGAGTGGGTCGAGCGCGCCGCCGCCTGGGACGAGCATTTGGATGCGTTTATCCGCGAGCGGTTCCGGTTAACCCAAGATATCCTGCGGCTGGCAGCACCAGAAGCGGCGCTGACCCTGCTGAAGGTGATGCGAGAAGGCAGCCCGCCCCAACAGCGGCAGGCCGCGGACAGCATCCTCGACCGGGTGGGCCTTTCCAGTTCCTCTCGACCCGATGACGACGAACTCAAGCAGATCCACATTTTCGAGGTGGTTGTTTAACCTGTGTTCAGGAGATGTTGATGAGTGTGTGCATCATGACGAAGACCAGCGAGGATCGAAACCGGTTTGTGCTGCACCCGGGCCAGAGAAAAGCCCACCTGAGCAATGCCCGGTTTGTGGTCATTGTCGCGGGAACACAAGGAGGCAAGACGATTTACGGGCCTATCTGGCTGCGGCGGGAGATCGCGCGGCGCGGCCCCGGGGATTATATGGTGGTGACACCCACGTACCCATTGCTGGAACTGAAAGCGCTGCCCTCTTTTTTGGATTGGTTCCAGCATAAGCTGAAACTGGGCCGGTATGTGGGTTCGCCCACCCGCAAGTTTATCTTCAGCCGGGAAGGGTGTAGAAGGACATGGAAAGAAAACTGGGACGGGAGTCCGTGCGTGGTGTATTTTGGACACGCCTCCGACCCGGACAGCCTGGAATCGGCCACCGCCAAGGCGGCCTGGCTGGATGAGTGCGGCCAGAAGAAGTTCAAGGTCGAGAGCTGGGAGGCCATTCAGCGGCGGC
>QKGK01000260.1 GCA_003250455.1 Chloroflexota bacterium
GAAAAGGCCATTGCTCACCCCCATGGGTGAATCCCGCATCTTCATTATATAAATCCAGAATTAAATAAACAAGCCCCAAAATTCATTGGGGCTTGCTCTTACCAAATAGAGTTTACGAAGTAAACTTTTAAACAATGACACAGGGCGTCATTGTCAATCTTCATCCTCTTTTTCACGCTCGCGGGCGTCCACAATCTCCTGCTGGATGTGCGCCGGAACCCGGTCGTAGTGGGCTTCTTCCATGGAGAAGACGCCGCGGCCGCCGGTCATCGAACGCAGGTCGGTGGTGTAGCGCAGCATTTCTGCCAGCGGTACATGTGCATTCACCACAGAGCGGCCTTTCTCGGTATCCATCCCCTGAACGCGCGCCCGGCGGGTGTTCAGGTCGCCCAGCACATCGCCCATATATTCTTCAGGGACGACCACACGCACCAGCATGACCGGCTCAAACAGCACTGGTCCTGCCGCCCGGATAGCCTTTTTGAAGGCCTCACGCCCGGCAATTTCAAACGCCACCGGTTTCGAGTCCACCGGGTGCTCCTTACCGTCGGTGACAGCAACTTTCACATTGTTCACCGGGTAACCCGCAATCACGCCGGTTTCCATCACGCTTTTTACGCCTTTTTCAATCGCGGGCATAAAGTTCTGGGAAATGGCGCCGCCAAAGACCTCGTTGGCAAATATAAAGTTCTCATCGGGGAGCGGCTCTACCCGCATAAAGACCTCACCAAACTGCCCGGCGCCGCCAGACTGCTTTTTGTGGCGGTGCTGCGCATCGCCAGATTTGGTGATCGTCTCGCGGTACGGCACTTTGGGAATCTCGATATCCAGACCGGTCTGGAACTTGGATTCGGCCTTGCGGATGGCAACGTCAATGTGCTGGTCGCCCATCCCCTGCAGGATAGCCTGTTTGGTAGACGGTTCGTTATACCAGGAAAGGGTCATATCCTCTTCGCAGATGCGGGTGAGGGTCTGGCCCATCTTGCTGGCGTCTCCCTGTGTTTTGGGGGAAACTGCCACGCGGTAGAGTGCATTGGGATAGCTGCCGGGGTTAATCGTTACCGGGTTGGACTTATCGCACAGCGTTTCGCCGGTTCCGGTCTCACCCAGCTTGAGCACCACGCCAATATCACCGGCATGCAGATGCTTCATGGGCATGTGTTCTTTACCCATCGGCACGCTCAGGTTGCCCATGCGTTCTTCTTCTTCCTTCTTGATGTTCCACAAGCGGGCGTCGCTCTGCATCACGCCTGAGAACAGCTTGAGGTAGGTGATCTTGCCCACAAATGGGTCTGCCGTGGTCTTCCACACATATGCGGCCAATGGGCCGGAATCGCTGGCAGTGAGTTCAATTTCGCCTTTGGGGGTTTTCGCCTGTTCCGCAGGGACATCCGCCGGAGAAGGCATCAAAGCGATCAGCAGGTCCAGCAGCTGGGTCAGGCCAACGCCGGTATCCACATCGGTCAGGATGACCGGGGCAAACGTGCTTTGCTGTACAGCACTGCGCAGCCCTGCCTGAATCTCATCGGCGGAAAGTTCCCCGCCTTCCAGGTATTTTTCCAATAGGGCATCGTCCCCTTCGGCTGCGGCTTCCACCAGCTCCATGCGGGCTTCTTCAGCAGCATCGGCCAGCTCGGCGGGGATCTCCACCGCTGCGCCGCCGTTGGCGGGATAGGCTTTCATGTCCAGCAAATTCACCAGACCTTTGAAATTTTCTTTCTCACCCCATGGCAATTGCAGCTTGATCAACCGGATATCTTCGGCCAATGGTTCCATGCTGTTGTAGGCACGGTCAAAGTCGGCGGTTTCACGCAGCATGCGGTTGACGAGCACAAAACGGGGGCGGTTGAACTGGTTGGCGTAATTCCAGGCGATCTCCGTGCCCACCTCTGCACCGGCGACCGCGTCCACCAGGATCAAAGCGCTTTCGCACACCCGCAGTGCGGAGATCACTTCCCCAACAAAATCAGGATACCCGGGGGTATCCAGAAAGTTGATCTTTGAATCTTTGTGCTCGACCGGGATCACCGCGGTGGAAAGGGAGAGCTCACGGCGATGTTCCTCTTCATCGAAGTCGGAGACAGTCGTCCCGTCGCTCACGGTTCCCATTCGGTTGATCACACCTTTGGCTGCCAGCAGTGCTTCGGCCAGCACGGTCTTACCCGCACCGCTGTGAGAGACCATCGCAACATTGCGAATCTTCTCGGTTGTATATTCTTTCATTGATAGGGCCTTCCTTTATTTCAGAATAGCGTTACTTAGTGAAAATAATTCCAAACCAGAAAGATATTTTAATAGAAAGCAGGCTAACCGTCAAAGTATTGCAAACCCGACAGGGTATTATAAGATTAAAGCCCGCAAAGGGGAAGTGTCCGGGCAATTGGCAGCCTGATTTTCTCTTTTCGCTCTACCGCAATGACAAGCATTGTGCTGTAATTCAAGACAGCATTTTGCTGTCGGAGCAGCCTCTCCCACATATTTTCGGATCATCCAGCGACTGAGAATGCCCTTGCAACTCGGAAGGGTAGCTCTTGTCAACCCGTATGAAGCGCGCTATAATTCAATGTTGCGTTTAGTAATATAGATGAAGGTACCATTATGCCCGTTTACACATATCACTGCGATAACTGCGATCACGAATTTGAAAAATACCAATCTTTTTCAGAGGAGTCGCTGACAACTTGCCCCAACTGCACCCAGGAGGCCTTGAGAAAGGTCTATACCCCGGCGTTGGTGGTATTTAAAGGGTCCGGTTTTTACGTCACCGACACCAAGTCGGCCAGTTCTACCCTAACTTCGAACAATCACAAAGAGTCCCACAGCGAGGAAGAGAAACCGGCAGAAAAACCCAAGAAGTCTGAACCCAAAACTGAAAAAGGTGCCAGTTCAAACAACACCGGGAATAAAGCTGCCAGCAGTTGATATTTGTGTTTCCTAAGGTTGAATTTCAGGATCCTCTTGCTGATGTAAGGGGATTTTTTGTTGCTGGATAAATTTGTTGCCCTTATCGAATAATTACCCGTATAATGGGGGTAATCTAAGAAATCAGCAGCTCTGACCCTAGACTCTGCGAAGCTAAAGGAGCCCAAGATGCACCCAATTCCAGGAGAATGCCCGGTTTGTGGCGGCGAATTGATCGTGACCCGATTGGCCTGCCGGGAATGTGATACGGTTATCCAGGGGCGGTTTATCACCGGCCCGTTTTCCAACCTGAGCAACGAACAGCTCATTTTTCTTGAGGTGTTTATCAAGAATGAGGGCAAGATCACGCATATGGAGAAAGACCTGGACCTGTCTTATCCCACCATCCGCAACCGGCTGCACGAGATCATCCGCGCCCTGGGGTACGACCCCGGCAAGGACGATCCCAGCGCGCTGACGGAAGTAGAGCGCCGCCAGATCCTGGAAGACCTCAACCAGGGGCACATCACCTCAGAAGAGGCCATGCGCATGCTCAGCCAGGGGTAAGCGAAACAGGTAAGCAGCATATAAAAAAGGGTGCATCGAGAGATGCACCCTTTTGCGTTCTGGCAGGTACCCATGAGATCCCACACACACGTAACCAAACCATTCCCACATGCAAAGAGCTTATGGTAAACACATTTGCATGGGCCTGCCAGAACTGTTATTTCCTTCATCTTAGCATGAGAACAAATGGGAGAATATCAAGGTTTCTATGATGTTTTAGTGCACAATCTGGAAGCTGAGGGGCGGTATACGCAGGCAAACGTGCAAATATTCACAAGTTCTTTATTTCTTCTCCATTGGGCCTTCAAAACTATCCAATAAGATATAGACAGTAACACACCGGAAACAACATCCGGGAAAATAAAAAACAAAAAGAGGTAATAAAATGAAAAACTTAACTATTTTGGTCTTAGCAGTGTTTGCTGTCGGGATTGTAGCGCTCGGATTTACTGGCAATGTCCAGGCAGAAGAATTGACCCCCATCCTCCCCGGAAACGGCGCTGGCATGGGCGGCAACGGCGGTAACGGCGGTAACGGCCGCGGTGGTTCGAATGGCACCGGCACCGGCGTACCGCTGGAGATGAACATCAACCTGGATGGCGCAATCGACGACATCATGGCTCAGATGATTGCCGATGCTCTCGGCATCAGCGTGGAAGAACTCCAGGCTCGCGAAGCCGCCGGAGAAACCCTGGTAGAGATTGGTGTATCCCTCGGGTTCGATGCTGATGAGGTCATTGCGATCCACGACCAGGCACGTGCAGACGCCCTTGCCGAGGCAGTTGCCAGCGGGCTGATCACGCAGGAACAAGCCGATTGGCTGCTCTCCCGCCTGGACAATGGACAGTACGGCGTCAGCCTTGGCCTGTGCGACGGTGACTGCACATCTACTACGATGACCCAGACGCACAGCAAATTCCAACGTGGGGACACACGGGGTTCTCGCTGGGGCAACTAGAAACTGTGCATCACCAAAACAGGAGCGGGTCATCCCGCTCCTGTTGTTTTTAAGTTATTGACCGCGATATAATTCCAGCGAGCAAATCCACTTCTTACGAGGGTACCATGAACCAACTCTTCACACCATACACCTTTGGCAGCCTTACACTCCCCAACCGCCTGGT
The DNA here is from genome assembly GCA_003250455.1 of Chloroflexota bacterium. Classification (GTDB taxonomy): domain Bacteria; phylum Chloroflexota; class Anaerolineae; order Anaerolineales; family UBA11579; genus UBA11579. Next base: position 4,593 of record QKGK01000260.1, read on the forward strand.
GCGCTCGGCAACCGCCGAACGGATGGCCGTACCGGACGGGGAGATCCCGCAAAAGATGATGGACTTTTACCGCCGCCTGACGCAGGGCGGGGTGGGGCTGATCATCACCGGACACATGTATGTGCACCCGACCGGCAAAGCCCACCCGGAAATGACCGGCGTGTATTCGGACAAGCTTCTGGATGGTTTGAGCCAGCTGGCAGACGTGATCCAAGCAGAGGGTGGGCTAGTTGCTGTGCAGATCAACCATGCCGGGCTGAAGGCTGATCCGGAAACGGTGCCGGAACCATTGGCTCCCTCAGCGGTGGTGGATGAACGCCTTACTAACCGGATGCCGCGTGGGCTGACCGTGGAGGAAATCGAGGAGTTGATCGACGCTTTTGGGCAAGCCGCCCGGCGGGTAAAGCAGGCCGGTTTTGATGCCGTCCAGATCCACTCGGCGCATGGCTACCTGGGCAGCCAGTTCCTGTCCCCGGCAGCCAACCGGCGCACGGACGAATGGGGCGGCAGCCTGGAGAACCGCATGCGTTTTTTGCGGCGGGTGTCTGCGGCAGTGCGGGCGCAGGTAGGGCCGGTGTACCCGGTGTTCACCAAGCTGGGCATGCAGGACGGCTTTGACGATGGCCTGACACTGGAAGAAGGTGCACAGGTGGCGGCTGCGCTCAAAGGCATGGGGCTGGATGCCGTGGAGCTGAGCTCCGGGTTTGGCAGCAAAACCCTGACCTCCTCCAGGAAAGGCGTGCGCAGGCCAAAAGAGGAGGCGTACTTCCTCTCCTATGCCAGGGCTGTGCGGGAGGTGACCGACCTGCCGCTGATGCTGGTGGGCGGGATGCGTTCCCGCCAGGTGATGGAACAGCTGCTGGCGGACGGGGAGGTGGATTTTGTTTCCATGAGCCGCCCGCTGATCAACGATCCGGATTTTCCCAACAAGCTGCGGGCTGGAGAGCTGGAGCGTTCGGGCTGCATCTCGGCGAACAACTGCTGGGCCAGGGAAATGGACGCAGGGATTGCCTGCAAGTGTCCGGTGGAGAAGGTGGACGCGTAGAGAGCTTTTCCCGTTTGGGTTTAATACCAATGGGCTGGCCATAAGGAGCCAGAAAAACCTTTTTTACGCCGTGGCAATCTGAGGGTTTATCACAAATTACGCCGGGATTACTTCGCTTCGCTGCGCTCGCTCGTAATGACATTTACGAAAAGCCCTGGTTCGCGCCATGTGAACCCTTGACATCTTTCACAAATCTTCGCATAATAGGGCATCTTCATATTATTACTGGCGATGACAGAGGAAAGTAAGCTGGGGGAAGCTGTCAGGGAGGCTGGGGCATAGACTGAAACCCCGGCTCTGGTGAAACC
>QKGK01000419.1 GCA_003250455.1 Chloroflexota bacterium
GTCCTCGCAAAAAAAGGTTGAACTTTCGAGTATAATTTTGGGAAAACCTCGCCAGGTAAGGGAAAATGGAGAAAACCACTCCCAGCATCAGCCCCAAACTCAAGTTTTGGCTCGTAATGGCAATTTCTGCTGCCGTGCGTTTGTTTAAAATGGGCACCCGCCCAATTTGGTATGATGAGGCGATTGCCATCCTGCGGGCAGAAAAAGGTTTACAAGTCATTATTCAGGGGACATTAGGTGCAGATGCATCCGGGATGGTCTCGGATATCCATCCACCGGGGTATTTCCTTTCGCTATATGGCTGGATGAAGTTATTTGGAGATTCGGTATTTGCCACCCGATTGCTATCGGTGATCTTTGGTCTGCTGACCGTCTGGGTTGCTTACGAAATCCTTAAAATGGCCGTGGGGGAAGATCGGGCCTGGGTGGGGGCGCTGCTGGTTGGGTTATCGCCATTTCAGGTGCATTACTCGCAAGAGATCCGCATGTATTCCCTGATGACCTTTTCTTTATCCGTTGCCACCCTATCCCTTTTCAAGGGTATGAAAAACGGGCCAAAGTGGTGGTGGGTGATCTTTGCTATCTCCGCTGCCGTGGCACAATATTCACAAAATATGTCTGCGTTTTACCTGATCTCGCTGGCGATGATTCCTGTATTAAGATTGGATTGGAAAAATATCCGAAACACTTTCTTGGGCGGGTTGGGAGCCGTGCTGCTCTACCTTCCCTGGCTGATCAATATTCCGGAACAGCTTACGAGGACTTCTACCTATTGGATCGGTAAGCCTACCTGGTTCTCGTTGGTGCGTTTGCTCCAGGTTTTCGTTGCGGAACTGCCCCGGATCAATTGGCTGGGGTGGACGAGCTTTCCGGTTGCTTTGATCGTGATGACCTTTGGCTTGATGCGCACATGGCGAAACCGGAAGGACCCTGATTCCGGTATCTCTGCTGGATGGTTTCTCTACCTTGCTTTCTCGTCCCCAATCTTACTGTGGCTGGTTTCCCAAATCCGTCCTCTTTACCTGGACCGCGTATTAATAGAAGCAGGGGTTATGTTCTGCTTATGGCTGGGTGTAGTGATCGCTCAGCAGAAAACCCCTTCATTTGAAAAGACGCTGTTGAGCACAGCCATTTTGATCAGCTTCACGGTCGGGCTGGCGCATTTCTACATTTTTTCCGGATTTCCCTATGCGCCATATCAAGCTCTGGGAGATTATCTGGTTGAGACGGTAGAAGAAGACGCAGTTGTGGTTCATTCCAATAAGCTCTCCTTCATGCCCTTGTATTATTTTGAAAGAGAATTACACCAGGAATTTGTGCGCGATATTCCGGGCTCCGATGTGGATTCCCTGGGACTGGCAACCCAGGATGCCATTGGCATCCGTGAATCGGATTCTGTGCAGGACGCGGTGGGGGATGCAGAAAAAGTAATTTTCCTCATCTTCCAGGTTGGGATGGATGATGCGGAGCGGATTGGGTATGACATACACCCGCATCTTGCCTATTTTGAGGACGAGTACCGGCT
>QKGK01000121.1 GCA_003250455.1 Chloroflexota bacterium
GCCGGAATTGGATGACTTTGTCGGTGACCTTCCCATCCTGGGGCATAATGTCCAGTTTGATGTCGGTTTCTTCCGCCAAATGGGCATGTTCCTCTACAACGACACCCTGGATACCTACGACATGGCATCTGTGCTGCTGCCAAGTGCAGGTCGCTATAATTTGGGCGCTCTTGGGCAATTTTTGGGGATCCCCTTTCCGGCAAACCACCGCGCTCTGGACGATGCTCTCGTTACAAAGGAAATTTTCCAACGCATGGAAGAAGTTGCACTCAATCTTCCGCTGGACATCCTCGCCGAGATCGTCCGTATGAGCGACAATGTCGTTTGGGATGCCGATTACATCTTCAGAGAAGCACTGCGCCAGCGCGGCCGGGAAATGGCCACTCCCGGAAAACGATATCTTGGGCTGCAAGGACCGCTCTTTACCACGCCTCCCCCGCCGCCAAGTGAGCCACGTGAACCCGGAGATCAGCTCATCCCCCTGGATATAGAAGAAGTATCGGCCATTCTGGACCGCGGCGGGCTATTTTCCAAACACTTCCCCCACTTTGAACAGCGCCAGGAACAGATCGAATTATGCCAGTCTATTGCCACAGCTCTTTCAGATGGGCTCCACATCCTCGCGGAAGCGGGCACAGGTGTCGGCAAATCCCTCGCTTACCTGATCCCGGCTGCCATCTGGGCAGTTCAGAACAACACCCGGGTGGTCATTTCTACCAACACGATCAACCTGCAAGACCAGCTGATCAACAAGGACATCCCGGCCGTCCAGCAGGTTTTGGATATTCCCCTAAAAGCCAGCGTGCTCAAAGGCCGCAACAATTACCTTTGCCCTCGCCGCCTGGAAGCCATGCGCCGCCGCGGCGCAGAATCTGCCGATGAGGTCCGGGTAATCTCAAAAATGCTCATCTGGTTGGGTGAAACCCAAACCGGAGACCTGAGCGAGATCAACATTGTTGGGCCAATTGAGCGGGCCATTTGGAGCAGAATTTCTTCCGCTGATGAAGGCTGCTCGACTGAAACCTGTTTACGCCGCATGGGGGGGATCTGCCCCTTCTACCGGGCAAAACAGGCCGCCCATGATTCCCACATCCTGATCGTCAATCACGCCCTTTTGCTGGCAGACATTGCCACCGGAAACCGCGTCCTCCCCGATTATGATTACGTCATTATTGACGAAGGCCATCACCTGGAAGCCGCCACCACTTCAGCGCTCAGTTTCCGGGTCACCGAGCCCGAAATGGAGCGCACCCTGAGGGAATTGGGCAGCACCAACTCCGGCCTGCTGGGCGGAATGCTGCGAATTGCACAAGACATTTTAAATTCCGACCAATACGGTATGCTGGAAGAGATCGCCAGGAACACTGTTGATAAAACCTACCTGTTCCAGAATTTCGCCAAAAACTTTTTTATTGCCATTGATGCCTTCCTGGAAAATCAACGCGAAGGACGCAATATTGGGAATTACTCCCAGCGTGTCCGCATCATCCCGGCAACCCGCACACAGCCGGAGTGGTCAGATGT
>QKGK01000486.1 GCA_003250455.1 Chloroflexota bacterium
AAGTGTATAATTTTTTCAATAACCTATGATGGAGAGGCTTAGACTTTATGCCCGAAAAAAATTATTCTTCCCTGATAGAAAAATTGGCAAATGAATACCGGAACCATTCCCCGAAATCTGCGCAGTTTCAGCAGCGCGCCAGCCAGGTGCTGGTGGATGGCGGCAGCCATGCCCTGCGGCTGATCGACCCTTTCCCGCCGCGTATCCGGGCTGCAAAGGGCGCTTATGTTGAGGATATTGATGGGCATCACATCCTGGATTTTTGGCAGGGGCATTATGCCAATATTTTGGGGCATAATCCGCCAGAAGTTACTGAGGTGTTGGCAGAAGCATTTGCTCGCGGCGATGGCCTGCAGACCGGGTTTGCAGACATGGCGCAGGCAGAACTGGCAGAAATGATCTGCCAGCAGACCGGTATGGACCAGGCGCGCTTCACCACCAGCGGAACGCTTTCAACCATGTATGCGATCCTGATGGCGCGTGCTTTCACCGGGCGGGAACTGGTGCTGAAGGTGGGCGGCGGCTGGCATGGCGCGCATCTTTGGGGGCTGGTTGGGGTGGGGCATAAGCAAGGTTTCCAGCATGTGGACAGCGTGGGGGTGCCGGAGCAGGTTGCCCAGGATGTGATCGTGACCGAGTTCAACCACCTGAAAAAGCTGGAAGAGGTCTTCAAGATCAACGGGGAGTGTCTGGCTTGCTTTATCCTGGAACCGGTGATCGGCGCGGGCGGGATGATCCCTGCCAGAAGGGATTACCTGCAGCGAGCCAGGGAACTATGCGACCAATATGGGGTGGTGCTGATCTTCGATGAGGTCGTTTCCGGGTTTCGCTACCGGGCTGGGGATGTGGGGACGTTGTTTGGCGTGCATCCAGACTTGATCACTATGGGTAAAGTCATTGGCGGGGGGATGCCGGTAGCGGCAGTTGTGGGAAAGAAAGCCATCATGGGGCAGGTAGGAATAGCGCAAAAGAATAAGGTCAAATTTTCCGGGGGAACCTATTCTGCTCATCCGGCAAGCATGCTGGCAGCCAAAACCATGGTGGCGTATTTGATCGAACATGAGGAGGATGTCTATCCGCGTCTGGCAAAGATGAGCGCATTACTGCGGGAAAAAGTGCTGGCGGTTTTTCTCCAGGCGGGGGTGCATGCCCGGTTTGCCGGGGTAGAGAAAAGCATCCTGCCACAAAATTCCCTGCATACGCTGGTTGTACCGTTTGATGAAAACGTGGTGCTGGATTCCCCGGATACGGTGCTGGATCCTGAGGTTTGCGACCTGCCATTGACCGACAAAGTACTCAAACTGGCGATGCTGCTGGAGGATGTGCATATTGTCCACGGGTTGGGGGCGATGTCCACGGCGCATACAGAGGTTGAGATTGACCGCATTGCCAAGGCGTACGGCCGGGCTTTGGAGAAGATCAAGCCATTTCTTGATTAAAGTGAATGACCCGCTGGGAGGAGGTCCAGCGGGTCATTCAGCACAAGGAGGAGATTTGTACTACGGAGTTACTTATTTGATGAAGTAACTCCGATTTTTCTTACCACTAAAAAAGATTAGAAGTTTATTAAAATTTGTATCAGGGAAAATATAAAGGTAATTTACGAAAAGGGCCGGGTTTGATTTCCGGCCCAAACTGTAAATTTAATCGTAAGAAAATGGTTACATCACTTCGGGGACAGGGATGTTGAGCACTTCCAGGCTGTTGCGGATGGCTTGCTTGGCAGCAGCGACCAAGCGCAAGCGGAAGTTCCTTACTTCCGGCTCGGCAGTGAGCACCGGGCAGGCGTTATAGAATTCGTTGAACGCCCGAGAAAGGTGATAGGCGTGATTGGTAATGTGCAGGGTTTTGAACTCCTGGGCAGCCTTCTGCACCACACCCGGCCACTCAGAAATGATCTCGATTAGCTCAACTTCTTTGGTCTCCAAATCATAGGTCGGGGAAAAGGTCTCAGGGAGGGGCATATCTGCTTTTCTCAGCAGGCTGTTAGTGCGCACATAGGCATACTGGATGTAGGGAGCGGCGTGACCGTTGAAGTCCAGAGCGGTTTCCCAGTCGAAGGTGGCGAGTTTGGTGTTGTCGCGCGCCAGCAGGGGGTATTTGATCGCTCCAATGGCAACACTGTGGGCTACTTCCTGGCGGGTTGCTTCATCCAGGTCCTGGTTGCGCTCTTCGCTGACCTGGTAGGCGCGCTGGATGGCTTCTTTGATCAGGTCTTCCAGCAGCACCACAACGCCCTCGCGGGAGCTCATGGTCAGGTTGCCGGGGAGGTTGACCAGTTCATAAGGTAAGTGGTAGACCTGGTCCACTTTGTCCCAACCCTCAATCTCAAGGGTTTTGAATACCTGCTTAAAGTGCAGGCTCTGGCGCACGTCCACCACGTAAATGGATTGGTCCAGGGGATAGTCAGCGAATTTCTTCTTGGCCAGCACGAGGTCCCATGCTCCGTATAGGGCGGTGGAGTCGGAGCGCATCAGCACCAAAACGCGGTAGGTCTCATTATCCAGCCCCAGCAGTTCGTCCAGCTTGACGATCACCGGGCCGTTTTCAGCACGTTCATCCTGGGCAATTCCCGCCTCGATCAGCTTTTCCACTTCGGCTTTGGCGATAACTTCCATTTGGCTCTCGTAATAGAGCTGGTCAAAGGTGATATTGAATTTATCGTAGATCTCGTTGAACCCGTCCAGAGACCATTGGCGCGTCTCATACCACAGGTTGCGTACAGCTTCATCGCCTTCTTCCCACTTGGCAAACATTGCCAGGATCTCTTTTTCACCATCCGGGTCATTTTCCAGGCTGCGGGTGGCTTCGGCGTACAGGTCTCCCATCCAGCGGGTGACATTGGCTTCCGGCGGGGTTTCCCCGGCATGCCGCTTCTGGAAGTTCCACATCCACTTGATCACGTCCCGCCCGTAGTCGCCAAAATAGTTGGCCCGCACCACTTCGGTGCCGCTGTACGCGAGGATGTTTGCTACCACATCACCGAGCAGCATGGTGCGCATGTGCCCAACGTGCATGGCTTTGTGGGTGTTGGGCTGGGAAAATTCCACCATCACCAGTCGTCCGTTTGGCGCGCCTTTGCCAAAGTCCTCCGCCTGTTGGATAGCAGTATCCACCACCCGGCGGCTGAATTCCGAAGTGCTGAAATAAAGGTTGAGGTAGCCGCGGACGGCTTCCACGCGGGAGAATCCGGGAGGGGTTCCCAGGGCATCACGGACCAGTTCGGCGATCTCCTGTGCGCGTACCGGCACTTTGACCTTTTTTCCGCTGCGGGCCTCGTCGGCGGCAATCTGGAAAAAGGAAGTGGCGGTTCCCCATTCACCGGAAAAGGGAATGGAAGCCCACTTCAAATCGTCAGGGGCGGGGATGTCGTGGTTGGCCAGTACTTCTAGGATTTGCTTTTCAACCGATTGCTGTTCGTTGTCAAACATCGGATGGTCCTCAACTTTTCTTCCTGGATAAATGAAAAAAGCGGGAGCAAAATACTGCTCCCGCTGGCAAGTACAGCGATGATAAGATTAACCTTCTGCTTGTTCGAGGGTCGCCAGCTTTTTCATTAAGCGGCTTTTGCGACGAGCAGCGTTTTTCTTGTGGATCATGCCTTTTTGTGCAGCCTTGTCCAAAGCGACGATCGCCAGTTGGGTAGCTTCGCGGGCATTTTCCAATTCTCCGCTTTCCATTGCCAGTCGGGCTTTCTTTACTTCGGTACGGGCGCGTCCGCGGAACAAGCGGTTGTGCAAGCGCCGCTTTTCGTTCTGACGGTTACGTTTAATTGCAGACATTTTATTAGCCAAGATACAGCCTCCAGATACTTCTTATTCAGTCAATAATTTCGGTTCTATCGAGCGTGCTCGATCATTTTTCGATGGCAATAGAAATCTTGGGGAGAGGGTCCCAATCTCCATCCACAGCAGCATATTTTACCTGATGGAGAGGATTCTTGCAAGTTTTTACGTCGATTTTGGGTGTATTTGCTGGATATACATGTCACGACAAATTAATCTTCCCATTATTTGGGTTGGTAAATATTGTTGTACAATGTATTCAATTGAGGAGGATATCGCCGTGGCGACAAGTAATATTGCATTTAACCAGGAACGATCCCAGGAACTTCAACCTAAATCGAATAATTTGCTCCAGGTAGTGGGCTATTTTGCCAAAAAGGTGATTGCGCTGTTCATCATGGTGTTCGTTAGTGTGCTTTTGATCATCCTGATCAGCAATTTTGGGGGATATATCGACAAAATGGTGCAGGGAGAAATTGATTTCCAGGTCGGCACCATGACACGGGATGCTTTTCCCGATCTGACCCAGGAAGAGAGGGAGGCAAAAATCAATGAAGTCCGGCAGCAGATGTATGAAAATGCCGGATTGAACGAGCCTTTCGCCAGCCGGACTTTGCGGTGGTTGTGGATGGCCATCCGCCTGGACTTCGGCAGTCCCCTGGGTGGTTCTCCATTCTTTCCGACCCCTGATATGACCATCACCATTGCCCAAATGCTGCTGGCGAGCCTCCCGGCCACCTTGTCTTTATTTGGGTTTTCCAACCTGGTGATCTTTTTTACCAGCGTGGGGTTAGGCCTGTTATCCAGCCAGCGGTACGAATCCCGGTTGGATAAGTTTGTTAAGAATGCCGCGCCGCTGTCGGCTATACCTGCATGGTTTTACGGCATCATCTTCAGCTTTTTACTCTACTGGTTAGCTGTAGATATCCCGAAATGGATGCTGCTGTTCATTGCCTTATTCTTAGGAGGATTTTTCCAGAGCGCATATGCCTGGCGGTCATTTTTTGTTTTGTATTCCTCCGAGGAATATGTGGAATATGCCAAAGCGCAGGGGATTCCCCGTGGGAAGTTTGAATGGCTGCATTTGATACGCCCGGCGCTGCCAACCATCCTGACCAACTTTTCAATTTCCATGGCTACATTTTGGATCGGTTCGATCATCCTGGAACCGATCTTCAGCTGGCCGGGCATTGGGAATTTGTTTTACAGGGCTGCTTATAATCACGACACATCGATCCTGGTCAGTGTCGTGGTGACCTATGCGTATATCCTGGCAATTACCATCTTTCTCTTGGAAATTGCGTATTATCTGGTGGATCCCCGGCTGAGAATCCGTACAGGAAATACCAGGTTACAAAAAACGACCAGGCGACGGGTTTTGTCTTTTTTTAGGGGGATACGGGGCGGTCAAAAATCACAAGTGATCCCGGAGGCTAACAGTTTCCGAAAACGGCAGATCAAGGTGTGGCAATGGATAAGCGAAAAGTATTATGCGATAAAATTTTCCTTTTCCCGATCCTTCGCAAATCTCAAGAATATTTCCAGGAATAAGGGTATTCGCCGGAACCTGATCATGCTCGCAACTATTTTTGGCGCAGCTATTATGGTTGTGATCGCCATTCCCTACAAAGAAGCCATCAGACAGTGGCAGGGTTACGGAAGAACTTTCCTCTACCAACCCAGAGATGCGTTTCCCATGTTGGTAAATTGGTTCTCTGATGAAAAGCTGCCCGAGAATATTGTCCTCAACACCGCTCTGGGAGAAGGGAATAAAATCGAAGAAGTGACCCCCAAAGGCAACAAGGATATTTTTATTGAATTGACCTTTGACTATCCATATGATGCCCTTCCACAGGATCTCATCCTTTATTTTGACAGTACCTTTACCAAGCAGCCATTGTTTATCTTGTATTGGATCACGCCAGACGGCAAGAAGACGAAACTGGCTGATTTCAATGCCATGGAGAACCCATCTTACAATATCACCCTTTCCGATGAAGTGATGGATAGGCTCGATACATCTGATGTAAATAGGGCATTATTCATGGGCGGTGACGATCCAGACCAGGTTCAGCAGGGAACCTACATGCTGCTGATCGAAAGTTACCTGTTTGAAGC
>QKGK01000309.1 GCA_003250455.1 Chloroflexota bacterium
GGCAAACACGGCCAGCGGGTTGAAGTCCGTGCGGATGGTGATCGGTGAGGTGGCAGAATCACTACCACCGGTGTCTTCGTCTGCCATATCCATTTCGGCAGCAGGCGCTTCCATGGGCAAAGCTTCTTCCATGACCATGCTATCATCCAGAGCTCCACTGAGCGTTTGGGTAGCATTCATGACCCTGACTTCACCAACTGCCTGGGTCAACTTCTCCGGGTCGACCAGCACAATGCTGCTGCGCCCGTAGGTGCTGCTGAGGTTGGCAGGGCGGGTGTAGTAGAAGGTGGTCAGCGGGTCGGCCAGCTGGTAGTTGGTGAGGGCTAAAATTGCTTCGTCAACCACGACAACGGCCAGCTCTGCGCCTTCCACCGGGCGCCCATTGGCGTCTTTGAGGGTCAGGTCGATGACGGTTTTCTCCCCTGGGGCCAGGGCGGTATCACGCGGGCTGACGTCCAGTGAGAGGGTGCGTCCGATTGGGGGAATGTTGAGGGACAGGGTGCCGGTGGCATAAGCCGGGCGGTCTGCGGCGCCTTCCACTACATTCCCTTCGTCATCCGTGCGGGGAGCAGCGCCGGCCAGGTCTACCTGGATGTTCAGATTGGGGTAGTAGCCCTCCGTGATCGGGATGAGCAGGGTGGTGGTATCTTCCTCGACGGTAAAACCTTGGGTGTATAAAATCCCGTTGCGGGTGACGGTCAGCAATCCTTCAGCCGGGCTGAACGGGGACTGTACCAGGATTTCGGCGGTATCGCCAGGGGCATAGTTTTCTTTATCCGGGATGAGCATGGCTTCTTCCTGCTCGACCTGGCGAGAGGGAGGCAGCTCGCCGCCGCTCACCCAGCGGGTGATCTGGCTCTGGTTGGCACGGCCCTGGTCGTCTGTGACGGTGGCGGTGATCAGGTATTTGCCGCCAGCCGGGGTCTCGAAGATGCAGGTGACTGGTTCTGCCTGGGAAGTGGCGGTGCATTCCTGCACTGCGGCTTCGACTTCCTGCCATTGGCCTTTTTCGTATTTCCACTGCATGCGGGCAGCCCGCACGGTGATGGGCAGGCCTTCCTGGGCGCTGCCGTCCAGGTCGGTGACGATCAGTTCGACTTCGATGGGGGTATTCTTGTCGACAAAGTAGCGGTCGGTGCGCATGCCCACGTAGCGGTCTGCGGGGTGCACCAGCAGCGTGGTAGAACCTGCCCATGCCTGCCGGTTGACGTCCATTACAGAGGCCTCTGCACGCACGGTGTAGGGGCGTGGTTCACCGGTATTGTCAAAGGTCATGTTGAGGTAGTGGTTGCCGGTGGCATCAGTGAGACCGGAGAAGGTCTCGTAAGAGCTGTTGGTCTCAAAACCGCCGTACCTGTAATCAGCCTCGTAGATCCCGACATCGTAGTACCACCAGGGCGTCCAGGTGCCGAAGGTGAAATCGGGCCAGTTGGGCGGCTGGTAGTTGGTGGGGGAGGAGGTGACGTACCAGTTGGTTTCGGCGCTGGGGAGCGGCCCGCCAGCGTAGTAGGCGGCTTCCACGGCTACCGTGGCCTGGCCGTCGACAAAGTATGGTCCGGTGGTCTCGTTGCGGGCGGTGACTTCAAACTCAGGGCGGCGGAACTCCTGGATCTGGAAGCCATGGTAGTACTGGCTAACGTTTTCAGAAGAAAAGCCACCGGAAATGCTGAGATAAATTTGCGCATAGCCAAGATTGACTTCTTCCGGGATGGTGAAGCTGAAATCGAAACCGCCGGTGGCGTTGAGAGGCACAGAACCGCTGAACAATTCGTTCCCCTGCGGTCCAACTACGGAGTATGTTACCGCTTTGGTGCGGCTGTCCGGGAGTTCCACATCACCTTCAGGGCTGTTGTCGATCAGGCGGATCCAGCCTTTGAGGTGCACTTCCTCGCCGGGGCGGTACATGGTGCGGTCGTCAAATACATACCAAACCAGGCTGTTTTGGATGGAATAGGAAGTCCAGTAGTCTTCGCCCCAGTAGTAGGTGGAGCGGGGGAGGAAGGCGATATCGTCCCCGCTGCGGGCAGTGAGGTATTCGATGCCTTCGTTAAGGGAGAATTTGGCGACGCCATTGGCATCCGTGGTGGCTGACTTGCCGCCGCTGCCGGAGGAGATGGTGATCCCTTCCAGCGGAGCGCCGTCTTTGAGGGCGGTGGCCCAGGCGACCAGCTGATCGCTGTCGGCAAAGGCATCCAGCCCGATCTGGGTGATCTGCACCCAGGCGTGCACGGTTTCCCAATAGCGGTCTTCTTCGAAGAAGCCGGTGGGCGGCTTGGCGACGACGATAAAGTGGCCGAATTCGCCGTCGATCACGTCGCTGAAGTCGATGCTGACCTCGGCGAGGCTGTCCGAGGCGGCGTCGATGTTGATGCGTTCGTCGCGCACCAGGCGTCCGGGAGGTGAGGGGGGCTGATCGGTGCGGGAATAATTTTGAAGATAGGTTTTGAACGCCGGCCAGTCGGCGGGTTCCACTGCGTAGATCTGGACGTCGAGGGAATCGTAGTTGATGGTGTAGAGGGAAAGCGCCGGGGAGGGAGCAGCCGGGTCGAGGGTGACGAGGACATCATCCGGGCCGTAGAGCATGGGTTCGGCTTCGCCAACCTTGAAGGTGAGGCGTTCATCGCGGCCAAGCTGCTGGCCGAAGGTGTCGGTGATGCTTTGGTCTACTGTGACGCGGTAGGTGGTATTCCCTTCAGTGGGGCCGCTGATGGTGATGGTATTGCCCATGATGGAGACGGTTGCGCCGGGGATGGCCGGGTCGATCGAGATCATGTCGTCCTGGTAGACATCGGGGTCCAGCGGGTTGTTGAAGCGGATGTAGAAGGGGGAAAGCGGGTAGCATTTGTCGTTGCTGGCGTACCAGGAGCAGTCCTGAGATTCGATTTTTAGCGGCGGGTAGGTGTAAAAGCTGAAGGACTGGGCGCTGGTGGTTGCCAGAGGGCCTTCGGCGGAAGGCGTTTCGGGGCCGATGGTGACGACGATATTGGCATCTTTGGGGAGGGGGCCATCGGCCTGGAAGACCAGCCAGCGTCCTTCGGGGGTGTTTTCGATCATGCGGGTGAGGTCTTCATCTTCGGCGTAGGCGTCTTCGCTGGACAGGGAAATACTGACCGGGTCGTTATCGGCGGTGAGGGTGATGGTGGAGAGGACGGCCGAGGGGTCGATGCGCTGGTCGAAGGCGACAAAGATGAAGGGTTCCAGGTCTTGCGGGCCGTAATTGGGGAAGGACTGGGTCATGGTTGGCGGCGGGGTGCGGAATTCCCAGGTGATGGCCTGGGCCAGCTGGCTGCCGGATGCGGATTGGGTCCCGGCAGGCACGGTGACGGTATACACGGTGGCCATGGGCAGCCGGTCGATTAGTTCGGAGTCAAAATTAAAGCGCAGGGTGCGGGTACCAACCCACTGCCAGGTGCCGGGGATGTCGGGGTCGACATTTACGGGGACATCTTCCTCGGAGAGCTGTGCCAGGGTGGCGAGGGGGACCATGGGCTGGTTGAAGGTGATGTTGATGGTGGGGGCGATGTCCACGGCACCCTCCGGAGCGTAGCGCAGCACTTCGAGCGGGCCGCTTTCCACCGTGGGGGAGGTGATCTCTTCAGGGTCGATGGGGAAGGCTTGCTCGATGGTCTGGCCGGGGCGGGGCGGAGGGATCGGGTCGCCGGGAAGCTGGAATTCGACCTGGTCTCCGGGGCTGACCTGGAGGGCAGGCAGACGGGATAGGATGGCCTGGATCTCTGCGGCGCTGAGGGGCGTGGTCTCGGCGACGGGGAGCGGCTCGGCTTGCTGGTCCTCAGCAGTGCCGTCTGTGAGGTGGACGGTGAAGGGGTCGTCGCCTTCGCCGTCACCTTCGACAGCAACGCCGTCTGACATGACACTTACGGCGGTGGTGCTGCTGGTATTCGATTGGACGAAAGATGGGTTGGAATCGGGGTCGTTGTTGGCGGTGCTGCGCTGGTTGCGGAAATAGATAAAAATGGTAAGAGCGGCGCCAATCAGCAAAAGCAGGGTGACGCCAATCCAGATCTGGGGCATGCGGCTGTTTTCCGGTTTCATATCGTTCTCCTCCAGGGGGTGATCGAATGCGGGTTGATGGGCTTTTTTTTATAGACGCACAGCGGCGGAGATTAGTTCCCGCGGTGAAATTTCGATGAAGGTGGATGCTTTTTTCATTATAGAACAATTGGGATGGACTGCAGGAATAATTTTGATTGTATTTTGAGGCGCAATCACTGCCCGCAGTTGACATACACTCTAGTTCGGGTATAATTCTCTAGCTAACAAGAACGGCCCCATAGCTCAATTTGGCAGAGCAAGCGACTCTTAATCGTTAGGTTGGAGGTTCGAGTCCTCCTGGGGTCACAAATTTACTCTCGCAGAAACCCTAGAAATCCCCCTTTTTAGGGTTTTTTGTTTACCCTTGGTGCAAATATGGTGCAATTTGTGATTTCTATTGGAGACATCAACTCGTCCATCAAGTGTGCAGCACCTTCTTGGATGGTAGGAATTACATGCCCATACACATCCATGGTGATGCTTGGTTTGGAGTGCCCTAATCTCTTCGAAACAATTAAAACTGGTACACCGTGATTTAGCAGCAATGAAGCAGCAGTATGTCTTAGATCATGTAAGCGGATTCTAGGCAATCCTGCTTCTTCCAGTACCAGGTAAAAATTATCTCGAAGTCTTTTTCTCATTAAAGGCGTGCCTACTGATGATGGGAAAACGAGGTCTAAATCATCCCAGTCTTTATCTTTGACTTTTTCAAGTTTGATTATCGAACTCCGTTGTTGTTTTAAAACCTCGATTGCTTGATCTCCAAGGGCAATTGATCGTTGGCTGCTTTTTGATTTAAGCTTGGTGAAGATGTATCCACCGCCTTTTGGATGTTGAACTTGTCTCTGTACCAAAAGAGATTTTTTATCCCAGTTGATATCCCTCCACTTCAACCCAAGAAGCTCACCTGTACGCATTCCTGTATGGATCGCTAAGAAGAAATAAGCATAAAATCGACTCTGCATTTTTCTTGCTGAATTGAGGAATATTTGAACTTGGTACTCATCGAGGAATTGCATCTCGTGCTTCTCTGGTTTTGGGGGTGTAGTTGCACTACAAGGATTTTTGATTATCAAACCGAGTTTCACAGCCTGGTTTAGAGAAGTCCTCAAGACCCTATGAGTATGATTTACAGCGTGGTTGCTGAGTCTTTCCTGTGATAAAAGGTGATGGTAAAAGTGTTGAACCCGATCTGGTCCCAAATCCTTGAGTTTCACATCACCAATGAAGGGTAGGATCCTTTTCTCGATGACCCAAGAATATTGTTCGACGGTCTTGTTAGATCTTGATGATGAAATTGATACTACCCATTCATCCAAAAATTGGGCAAGGGTCATTTTGGAACCTTCGAATGTAAGTCCTCGATCGACCTTGTCGCGTGTATTTCGAATCCATGCTTGACATTCCTTCTGTGATTTTCCCGTGTAGCTAAGCCTTTTACCATTCAGATAAACTTGAGCTCTCCAAGTTCCGTTACTTCTCTGAAATACTGATCCTTCGTTATTACCTCTTCTTTTCGCCATTTCCTTTATTCTCCTTTCATAGGTAAAGGAAAGGCGACTCTGCTCTGCCATATTGAGCTGTTAAGGTGCAATTGTTTCCCCAGTCTTGTACCCACAATTCTATCAGAAAAGCAGAGCAGAGTTTTCATCTATTCCAACATCATTTCGATTGATGGTGCCAAGGAAGCCTCTATGAAAGCTGAAAGGTCTTTCACCCGTACTCGTTTTGCTGTGCCGATCACCACAGTCCGGATCTCTCCCAGGCTCATCAACTTATAGGCCATTGCTCGGCTGACATTCAAAATCTCAGCCACATCGGTCGCTTTGAGCAATGGTTCGG
>QKGK01000115.1 GCA_003250455.1 Chloroflexota bacterium
TAGGCGATATCCAGGGGGAGCAGCGGAGCGTTGCGCAGCAGTTCGTACCTTCTGCGAGTCCAGAGACGCTGGCTGTCTTCAGGGCGCTCCCATTTGATGGGGAAAATACGGGGGTCATCTCTGTTCAGGGAGGCGATCGGGCGGCTTTGCAGAATCCATATCTGGTCATCTGCAATCGCCCACTCTACGTCTTGCGGCTCGCCAAATAGCCCCTCTACCGCCATGGCAAACTGCCCGATGCGAACCGCCCATTCCTCTGGCAGGCATGCCATATGCTGGCGAGATGGTGAAACGGAGGTGCGAGCCAGCCCGGATTCCGGGTCGAGGGCGTAACAGGTATCTTTTTCCACGATATGCTGGTTCACGACTTTCAAATCCTCCCGCCTCAGCCAGTAGGTATCGGAGGGGATTGCACCTTCCACGACACCTGCCCCCAAACCCCAGGTGGCATTGATGACCAGATTCCCGGAACCGGGTTGGACCGGGTCGATCGAGTAGCACACGCCAGCCACCTCCGCATGGATGACGGGCTGGATGATGACCCCCATTCTGTTCATGGTGCCATCTGAGTTGGAAGCCTGCTGCGGCGACAGCATTGCGGCCTGTGTGCTGGATTCCCACACTTTCCGGACCGCCCCAATGACGCCTCCAGGCCTGGAAACGCCGATCACGCTTTCATAAATCCCGGCGTAACTCGCCCCAGGCAAATCCTCCCTCACCGCCGAAGACCGCACCGCCAGAGCCTGGTTGGAATGAAGCAATCGCTCTGCAGCCAGACGCAGTGCTGAATCCAGGCTCTGGTCGATCTCGAGATCGACCCCCGCCTGGAAAAAAGCCTTTGTGGACAGACAAACGCCATCCGGAACGGGGTAGGAGCGGGATTTTAGCTCCCCCAATACGCACGCTTTTCTGCCCCAACGCAGGACGTCAGAAAGCCGGGTATGTTTGATTTCGATCAGGTCTGGCGGTTTTTGCATACGCTGACGCTAAGGTTACCATATTAAGGGATTTAAATTTGGTTTTTAGGCGCGTTGACACAATATTTTAGGTCATGTAAACTTGATCATATGAAACCCATTTACTACAACGATTCCACCTATTATTTGGCCTTTGACCGGGAATCCCAGCGAAACACCCTTTGTGTTGAGGGTGATGTTTCTGGATTTGAGGGAGAACATCGCGGCGGTACCTACTGGTGCCCACTAACTCCCGAAAACACCGCCGCTTTAAGGGAGCGTCTCCCGTGGTTGAGACCCCAGCCCTTGGGGTTAGCCACTTCTTTTGGTTTTGGGGACCGCCTGGGATTGGCGACCCCTGGGCATATCGCTGCCGTGACGGGAACGGGCATCGCACCGATTTTCGCCCAGCAGTCGGTGCGTGAAAACGCCCGCACCGGGCGCTCGCCGCAAAAAGTGCTCGATGATGCCATGTGGGCCGTCTTCGAGATGGGCTGGCAGGCCCCCTGGGGTGCGGATGCCGACCACGTCAAAGAAATAAGCGACCTCCCCCCATTTATCGCGGCAGGTTACTCTTTTTACACGATTGATCCCAACGAATATGTGGATAACGCTGCGCACACCGATCCGCTGGAGAGGCTCAAGGACAAGGTCGCCCGGCTGCCCTGGGAGAGCCTGGGGATTACCCTGGAGGGTTTGCACCAGCTTTACAGGGCCCATCCCCTCCGGCTGGACGGGGTCACCCTGGAATTCTCAGAGGAGATCCTCCTGCGGGCTGCAGCGAAATATGGGCAGGCGGTAGCCCACATCAAAACCATCGCTGATTTCCTGGTTGAAAACGTCTCCGCATTCGATTTGGAGGCCTCTGTCGACGAGACTGAGACCCCCACCAGCCCTGAGGAGCATTATTTCATCGCCAACGAACTGCGCCGCCTGGATGTACCGTTTGTTTCTTTAGCGCCGCGTTTTGTCGGCAGTTTTGAAAAAGGGGTGGATTATGTGGGCGATCTTGGGGTGTTCGACCAGGAATTGGAGAAGCATGCTGCCGTGATGCATGCCGTCGGTGGGTATAAACTCAGCATCCACACCGGTTCTGACAAATTCAGCATTTACCCAAGCGTTGCCGCCCAGGCCCGGAACCTGGTGCATGTCAAAACCGCTGGGACGAGTTATCTCGAAGCCCTGCGGATCGTCGCCAGCGTGGATCGGCCCTTCTTCCGCGAGATTTTGGATTTTGCCCGTGCTCGCTATGAGACCGACCGGGCTACCTACCATGTTTCCGGGGTGCTTGCGAAAGTCCCGGCATCCGCAGCCCTGAACGATACGGAACTACCTCGCCTGTTCGAGCAGTTCGACGCCCGGCAGGTATTGCACGTGACCTTCGGCTCGGTGCTGGACCAATATGGCGACCGGTTGAAAGAAACGCTGCTGGCGAACCTGGGTTTATACGAGCAATATTTGCAGGCGCATTTCAAGCGGCACTTAGCGTCCTTTGAGCAATTGATGACCGGAGGTTAATATGATCCAAACGCAAACCATGACAGTTCCGGGTAAGCTCCTGACCGAAGAAGAAATCCAGGGCAAACTCGCCCAGGCGTTTCATAACCAGTTCACAAACCAGCGTGTTCTCGTTCTCATCCCGGATCACACGCGCTCTTTGCCGCTGCCGTTTTTGTTTCGAACGCTGGTCGAGGTGCTGCATGATACCCGCCAGTTGGATTTTATGGTGGCGCTCGGGACGCATCCCACCCTCTCGGATGAAAGCCTCCACCAACTCGTTGGTATCACAGCGAGTGAGCGCACCGCTCTGAGATCGGGCGGTTTTGCAGCCCCTGGCGGCCCGCCGGTTGACCTGCTCAACCATGCCTGGGATGACCCTGCTGCTCTGCAGCCCATTGGCACGATCTCGCGGGACGAAGTCAAACAAATCGCCGGGGAGCGCTGGCATCCTTCGCTGGGGGGGGATGTGCCGGTGCGGATCAGCAAGGCGGTTTTCAATTATGACCACATCCTCATCCTGGGACCGACTTTCCCCCACGAAGTGGTCGGGTTTTCTGGGGGAGCCAAGTACCTGTTCCCGGGAATTTCCGGCCCGGAGATGATCAACGCCACCCACTGGTTGGGAGCGCTGGCGGGTGTGGTGGGTACCATCGGGATCAAAGAAACCCCCGTGCGCACGATGATCCATGCTGCTGCGGAGAAGCTGGCGGTGCCGGTTACCTTGATTGCGCTCGTAGTCGAGGGGTACGACCTGGCTGGAATGTTTATTGGGGATGTGCAAGAGGCCTGGAGCGCAGCCGCGGATCTTTCATCAGAGCGGCACATTCAATGGGAAGATCGGCCTTTTCAGCGGGTGCTTTCCTGCGCGCCGCCTATGTATGATGAATTGTGGACCGCAGCCAAGGCGATGTATAAGCTGGAACCGGCCGTGGCGATAGGCGGGGAGGTGATCATCTATGCCCCGCACCTGGATACGGTCAGCCACGTGCATGGCAAGTATATCTACGAAGTGGGTTATCACATCCTGGGATATTTGTTAGGGGATTGGGAGCGCTTCAAGCATGTCCCACTGGGGGTGCTGGCGCATTCCACACATGTGCGCGGTTCCGGGGTGATGGAGAATGGCGTTGAAAAGCCCAATGTAAAAGTGACCCTGGCGAGCAAAATCCCCCCTGAGGATTGTGCACAGCTTAACTTGGGTTATCTCAACCCGGATCGCATCGATGTCAGCGAGTGGGTCGATCGTGAGGATGAAGGGATCCTTTATGTGCCCAAGGCTGGTGAAATTCTTTACCGGTTGAGAGGCGCTTGAGATGAGCAGCCATCCCCAAGCGCTCATCCTGATGGGCGTTTCCGGGTGCGGAAAAACTTCGGTGGGTGAGCGGCTGTCCCAGATTTTAGGCTGGCCTTTTTTTGATGGAGACAATTACCATCCCCAGGAAAACATCGCCAAAATGGCCGCCGGAATCCCGCTCAACGATGACGACCGCACCCCCTGGCTGGTGAATCTGCATGATTTAATCACAGAACACCTGGAGCAGGGGCAATCGCTGCTGCTGGCTTGTTCAGCACTCAAACAGAGATATCGCAGCCAGCTTTCGAATGGCAATCCCGGGACGGTGTTCGTGCACTTGAAGGGTGATTTTGACCTGATCTTCAGCCGTATGCAGGCCCGCAGTGGGCACTATATGAAGGCCGAGATGCTGCGCAGCCAGTTTGCGGCCCTCGAAGAGCCCACCAATGCCCTGACAATTGACATCGACCAGGATGTGGAGGAGATTGTGGCGGAAATCGTTGCGCAGGTAAATCCAGGCAAATAGGGGGATACCCAAATCATGGGGAGAACCTCGCCGGATAAGCTACGAACTGCCAGCGACCAAAAACACCCACCGGGGGTTGTTCCCGGAAAGCGTGGCAGCCAGGTAGGCGTAGGCATCTGGGTGAAACAAGGTATCCTGTCGGGTGATTTCGCGCAGCAAGCGACCAATCACTGGCAGCTGGTTTACGGCAGGACCTTGCGGGGTCAGTTCTTCATAAGCGGTTGAGTGTTCGTAGTAATAAGCCCGGTCCAGCACGGCCAGGGACATGTGGACGATTTCATGGATCAGGTCACGGGCGATCCGGTAAGTCCGGTCTTCGGTTTTGATATACGGGCATACATAAATCCGGCCCATTTTTGTATGGTACAGCCGCATCCCGCTGCATTTTGGGCTGTCAGGGTCGTAAACAAACACCAACCCGTCGAGGAAATACTGGCGGATTTTTTGGTAGTTGCTCAGCATGGCATCGATAAAAGCCTGGTCGATCTGTCCAGTGCTGCCGGGGTCGAAAAAGTGGGTAACTGCCGCCTGCTCTTCAGGGCTCAAGGTGGGCAGTCCTTTGGACAGGACTGCGATGGCGTGGTCAAGCATCCGGAGTCCTCCGGGAACTGCGCTGGTAATTTTTTGGGTGACCTCCGCATCCGAGCTGGCAATCGTAATTTCAACCTCCTCGCTGCTGGCTGCCGGAGTGGTGCCGCGGGTGGGGGAGGGGAGAATCATCTGGCAGAAAATGGTCACAATCAGAATGCTGAAGACCAGGGTTTTGTTTCTTTTGGACATGCTGTCTCGCTCCTGCGCTGTGCCGTTTGATGACGGCAAGTTGTTTGGTGTGCTGTCAGCGTAGCGAAAGGGCGAGAGGAAGCTGTCGGGCAAACGTGAGGAAAACGTGAGGAGCAGGTTGTATAATTAATTGGGAAGGAAAGATTGGGTGAGATGGAGGTATGATGCCCCGGTTAGAAATCAATCTCCTGGGGCCGTTTCAAGCGACCCTGGACGGCATCCCCCTGACCGGATTTGATTCGGATAAAGTCCGGGCGCTGCTGGCGTACCTTGCAGTGGAGGTGGATAGACCGCACCGCCGGGAAAAATTAGCAGGGCTGCTGTGGCCGGACTACCCTGACCGGTCCGCCCGAACCAGCTTGCGGCGCGCCCTGGCGAACCTGCGCCAGGTAATCGCGGACTCATCTGCCGCCCCGGCTTTCCTTTTGGTCACTCCCCAGACGATTCAATTCAATCACCGCAGTGCAGCGAACCTGGATGTTGCAGTTTTAAAAGCAGCCGCAGATTGGGCATCCTGTAGCATCGCGGATAAAGCCCGGTTGGAAACAGCCGCAGGGTTGTACCGGGGGCGTTTTTTAGAGGGCTTTTCCCTGGCGGACAGCTCGGTATTTGAGGAGTGGCAGTTGGTGACCGCCGAAGCGCTGCAAGGGGTTGCCGGGCGGGTCCTGGCCTGTTTAGGCTGGTGGTATGAGCGCGAGGGGCGCTACGAGGCTGCCGCGGATATACACCGGCGACGGACACAAATAGATGCCTATGAGGAAAGCGCCCACCAGGACTTGATGCGAGTTCTCGCTTTGAACGGGCAGCGGGCTGCTGCCCTGGCTCACTTTGAGGGGT
>QKGK01000257.1 GCA_003250455.1 Chloroflexota bacterium
AGCCCCGTCCGCCAGCAATATCTGGATATCAAAGCCAAACACCGGGACGCGATCCTGTTCTTCCGGTTGGGAGATTTTTACGAGACCTTTGACGATGACGCCGAACTGGTGGCAAAGGAACTGGATATTGTCCTTACCTCGCGCAACGTTGCCAAAGGGATGCGCGTGCCGATGGCGGGCATCCCCCACCACGCAATGGAGAACTACCTTTCCCGGCTGATCGAAAAGGGATACCACATCGCCATCTGCGAGCAGGTTGGGGATGTGCCGGTGAACGGCCTGATGCCGCGCGAGGTCGTGCGCATCGTCACGCCGGGGACGATCGTAGAACCGGGCTTGCTTCCGGGGGACAAAAATAACTACCTGGCGGCGTTCGTGCTCTCGGATTCGCATGCCGGGGTGGCGCACGTGGACATCACCACCGGGGAATTTGCCGCCACCGAGCTGACCGGCGTGGATATCCAGACAGCAGTGCGGGCGGAACTGAACCGCTTGCACCCGGCTGAGGTACTGATACCGGATTCGATTGACCTGAGCGACTGGGAGAACGGCCTGCCGGGCTTCCAGACCTATTTCCCGGCCTGGCGCTTTGAACCGGGCCGCAGCGAAGAGAGCCTGAAAACCCAGTTCGAGGCTGGTTCGCTGGATGGCTATGGCTTGCGGGGGCATTCTCTTGCCGTACGGGCTGCAGGCGGGATCCTGCAGTACCTTAAAGAAACCCAGCCGGCAGCGCTCAAGCTGCTGACGGGGATCAGCTTTTACCAGTTGAGCGAATTCATGGTGCTGGATGCCAATACCCGGCGCAACCTGGAACTGGTGGAAACGCTGCGCGACCGGCGGGTCAAAGGTTCGCTGCTGGGCGTATTGGAGAAAACCATCACACCGATGGGCGGGCGAATGCTGAACCAGTGGGTCAGCCGCCCGCTGCTGAATGTGGAGGAGATCGTCTCCCGGCAGGATGGTGTGGCGCATTTTTATGAGGACGGGCTCAACCGGGCAGAAGTGCGGGCGGCGCTCAAACCACTATATGACCTGGAACGCCTGACAAACCGGGTGGTGGGGGGTACCGCCCAGCCGCGTGACCTGGTGGCGATCCGTGCCACGCTGACGCAGCTGCCGATACTTCGGGGTTTGCTCCCCATAGAAGGCGGACCGCTGCATCCGGTTCTGGCGAATTTTTCCCTGTGCGAGGAAGAATTGTACTTGCTGCAAACAGCAATTGCCGAAGAACCACCGGCCACGGTGCAAAATACCGGCATCATCCGCAAGGGATATTCGGACGAGCTGGACGGCGTGATGGAAGGCTCCGCTTTTGCCCGGGAGTGGATCGCCGGATTGGAAAAAGTTGAGCGCGACCGGCTGGGGATCAAATCGCTCAAGGTGGGGTACAACAAAGTCCACGGCTATTACATCGAGGTAACCAAATCCAATACGGACATAGTGCCGGACGATTACATCCGCAAACAGACGCTGGTCAACGCCGAACGCTATATCACCCCCGAATTAAAGGATTACGAATCGCAGGTGCTGAATGCGGAAGAACGCATCCACGAGATCGAACTGCGCCTGTTCAGGCAAGTATGCAGCCTGCTGGCAAAAACTGCTCCCCAAATCATCTCGACCGCACGGGCCGTTGCCGAAATCGATGTGCTTGCCACTCTGGCTGAAGTGGCAGCGGTGAATGGGTATGTCCGCCCGGAAGTGGTGGCAGAGGATGTGCTGGAAGTGCGGGACAGCCGCCACCCGGTGGTGGAACACAGCTTACGCTCCGGGGACCGCTTTGTGCCCAACGACATCATCTTCGAGAACGGCGAGCGCATCCGGTTGATCACCGGGCCGAACATGAGCGGGAAATCCACTTACCTGCGGCAGGTAGCCCTGGTGGTGCTGATGGCGCAAATGGGCAGCTATGTCCCGGCGGATTCGGCCAAAATTGGGCTGGTGGACCGCATCTTTACCCGCATCGGGGCGCAGGATGAGATCCATGCCGGACAGTCTACCTTTATGGTCGAGATGGTAGAAACAGCCAATATCCTCAACCATGCCACCAGCAAGAGCCTGCTCATCCTGGATGAGATCGGGCGCGGCACCAGCACCTATGACGGCGTTTCGATCGCCTGGTCGGTGGTGGAATATCTGCATAACCACCCGGACCTGCGCCCCAAGACCCTGTTCGCCACCCATTACCACGAGCTGACCCAGCTCTCGGAGCTGCTGCCGGGGGTACGGAACTATAACGTCGCGGTCAGCGAGGCGGACAACAATGTTGTCTTTCTGCATAAGATCATTCCCGGCGGGGCAGACCGCTCGTATGGCATCCATGTGGGGCAGCTGGCCGGGCTGCCCAGGCCGGTGGTACAGCGCGCCCAGGAAATCCTGATGCAGCTGGAGGCTTCTTCGGGGAGTGCGGTGCGCATCAACCCGATTGCGCCCAAACAGGCCGCGCTCTTCCCCGAGACCAATCCGCTGCTGGATGAGCTTGAAAAGATCGATATTAATGCCGTCAGCCCGATGGAAGCGCTGAACAAGCTGTATGAGTGGCAGCGAAAATTCCTGGAAAATAAAAAGTAAAATTACGTGATCAGAGGGTTGTATGAGCCAATTTCCTACAGATGAAAAAACCTGGTTGAACGGATTTGACCAGGTGCATATGCACACTGCGGTTGAAAACCTGGGGATCACTTTGGAATCGATCAATGAGAGCCAGATCGTACTGATCATGCCAATCAGCGATAAGGTGCGCCAGCCTTATGGACTGCTGCACGGAGGCGCCAGCATGCTGCTGGCCGAATCAGCAGCCAGTGTTCACGCCGCCTGGGGCGTGGACATGAACGTGGTTCAACCAGTTGGGATCGAGATCAACGGATCGCATGTGCGCTCTGCCAGCGAGGGACATGTTCGGGCGGTGGGCAAGGTGGTACGGCGGACGCGCTCGCTGATCGTGCATCAGGTGGACATATATCTGGTAGAAAGCGGCGAACTGCTGTCTACAGCGAGGGTGACGAATTTTTACCGCTCCATTTTAAGGGAATAGGGATATGGCGCTGCTTTCTGCCTGGCTGGTGAGAGTGTCAAAAGGGTGGTTAGTGCTGCAATCTCTGCTGGTGTTTGTGCTGTTCATGATCTTTGTGCTCCCTGACCAGGCCGCCAAAGCTGAAGCGTATACGCAGGGTGGGGATTCCCCGGACACTTCCTTCTTTTATACGCCGGAAAAACTGCTCCAAATGGCAGAGTCATACGGTGAGGAAGGACGGCAGGCGTACATCCAGGCACGGTTTACCTTTGATCTGGTTTTTCCGGCGGTATATGGCCTGTTTTTAATTACTGCGATCAGCTGGTTAGCCGATCGGACATTTTCTGCTGGTTCCATGTGGCGGCGCCTGAACCTGGTCCCGGCTGCCGGGGTAATGTTTGACCTTTTGGAGAATATCAGCGCTTCTGTTGTGATGGCAAGGTACCCGAATAGCTCCCTGCTGTTTGGGTGGCTGAGTTCGGGGTTTACCCTATTGAAATGGGTGTTTGTTTATGGTAGCTTTATAGTACTGTTGATCTTTGTGCTTTATTGGCTGTATAAACGGATAAAACATTAGGGGTTGGACCTGTATGATCATCTTTTTATTTGGCACCTGGGGTTCCGGGAAATCTTTTGTGGGAGATTTGATCGAGCGTGAATGCGGCTTGCTGCATCATGAAGCGGATATTCATTTTAATAAGCCAATGATCAATGCCCTCCACGCACAAACCTTCCATCAGCTGGACCTGACGGATTATTACAACCGGGTGGTTTCGGATATTTTCAATTTTAAAAGCCGCACCAATAATTTTGTGGTCAGCCAGGGAGTCTACGAAGAACGGTTCCGTGAATTGATCTACCAGGTGTTTGAACCGGATATCCGCTTTGTGTGGGTGAAAACCGAGAACCACCATTTCCAGCGGCTGCGCTTAAACCAGCGGTCGGAAAAAACAGGGAACCCGATCAATGGTGAAATGCTTGCCTATATGCAGGCCTATTGGCAGGAACCCCAGATCCCGCACGAGGTGCTGCTGAATGGGCCAAAACTGGTGGAACATACCAAAAAAATGCTCCAATCGTGGGGGCTGTGCATCGACTGGGAAAGTTAGCAGACAGGAACATTGGTGAAAAATTACATAGCATTATTACGAAATCGGACAGGTTTTCGCAAGTTGTGGCTGGCCTCGCTGATCAGCCTGACCGGGGACTGGTTCAATACGATTGCCAGTATGATGATCGTCAACCGGTACACCGAAACCGACCTGGCAATCAGCTGGATCTTGATCGCCCGGACGCTGCCGCGCTTCCTGCTGGGGCCGCTGGCCGGGGTGTTTGCCGACCGATTCAACCGCAAGACCATTATGGTGATCAGCGACCTGATGCGTGCCGGGATCGTGCTCAGTTTTTTGTTTGTGGACCGCCCGGAGCGGGTCTGGTTGATCTATGTGCTCACCACGATGCAGTTTGTACTGGCCTCGTTCTTTGAACCAGCCAGTTCGGCGCTGATGCCCGGGTTGGTGGGGACAAAACAGGAATTGGTGACCGCCAATGTGCTGATGAGTATCACCTGGTCGTCGATGCTGGCGATCGGAGCTGCTTTGGGCGGGGTGTTTGCGGGCATTTTTGGCGCGGATGCAGCTCTAATAATGGATGCGGCCACGTTCCTGCTTTCCGCTGCTCTGGTGTTCCAGATTCCTTATAAACATATAGGTGCTTTACCTGGAGAACAGAAAAGCGGCTATCGCGACATGCTGGAAGGGTTTTCGTATGTGGTGCAACGTCCGCATGTGTTGGTGCTGACCCTGATCAAAACTTTTGGGCAGATTGGGAGTTCGGATATCCTGATTGCCGTATTCGCGGAGCAGTATTTCCCCTACGGGCAGGAAGGTGCGCTCAGTCTGGGCGTGATGTTCGGCGCGGCGGGATTGGGTGCGTTGATCGGCCCGTTGATCGCCAATAGATATACCAAAGGCGATCACCAGGCACTGCGGAAGGCAATCCAATATGGGTACCTGCTGATTCCTATGGGGTGGGCGTTGGTCGCATGGTCTCCCAATTTATTGGTGGTGAGTCTGGGGATCATGGTGAGGTTGATGGGGTCTTCGATCAACTGGACCTATAGTAACGTATTGATCCAGACTGAGGTCCCCGACCGCTTTCTGGGCCGGGTGTTCGCCCTCGACCTGGGGATGTTCACACTGGCGAGTTCGACCTCTGTTTTCCTAACTGGCTATTTGCTGGACGCCTATCCGCTCACGCCGCGCAACCTGGGATTGTTTTTTGCCCTGGGGACTTTGGTCCCGGCATTCTATTGGATGTTCTTCCAGGCGCGCCCTTCCCGGTTGGCAGGCCAGCTAGAGCAGAGACCTTAGCGCAGGTCTCTCCCAAAGGGGGCGATTGCCAGCGGGATGAGCTTGAAATGCTGGTTGGCAAAGGGGATGCCAATGATGGTGATGTACAGCAACAACCCGTGCGCCAGGTGTGTAAGCGCTATCTCCCATCCAAAAAAAATCGCCCAGAGGATATTGAGCACGACCATGGATGGTCTGCCTGCGTTCTCGTTGGGGACGATCTCGCGTCCAAAGGGGGACATGGTGGCCAGCCCGAGCTTCATCACCGGCACCCCCAGGGGAATCCCGACGATGGTCAGGCAGATCAGCAATCCGCCAAGCAGGTAGCCTATTCCGGCCAAAAAACCACCAAAGATCATCCAGATGATATTTCCAAAAAAACTCATGTTTGCTCTCCTAAATTCATTGCAAAAACAGGTAGGTTCATATCTATTAATCATACCTAAAAGTTCCGTCTAATTCCATCCAACAAAATATGAGATTGGTCGAGCTGGCACTAAACCTGCACCCTGATATTCACGTATTC
>QKGK01000293.1 GCA_003250455.1 Chloroflexota bacterium
CAAGGATAAGATCTGGAACAAGAACCATGGGATCAACCCGGTTTACCGCAGCGCCCTGACGGCTCCGCTGATCGTTGGGCAGGATGCGCTGGGCTGCCTGATGCTCTTCCACCGCCAGCCTGACCACTTCACCGAAAGCCTGGTGGATGCCATCCAGGCGGCGGCCAACCAGTTCGCTGTCACGATCAATAATGGCGAACTCTTCCAGCTGATCCGCGACCAGGCCGAAGACCTGGGCAATATGCTGCGTGCCCAGCAGATCGAAAACAGCCGCTCCAAGGCCATGCTGGAAGGTGTAGGCGACGGCGTGCTGGTCACCGACAGCAAAAATGTCATCACCCTGTTCAACCATGCCGCTGAATCGATGCTGGACCTCAGCCAGCCGCAGGTAGTGGGCAAGTCGCTGGATGAATTTGTCGGCCTGTTTGGCCGGGCAGCCAACACCTGGATGGAAACGATCCACTCCTGGTCGGTCAGCAGCGAACTGCCTGAGAGCAGCGAAATGTACGACGAGCGCATCACCCTGGAAGACGGGCGGGTCATCTCTGTGCACCTTTCATCGGTCAGCGACCGCAAGGAATTTCTCGGCACGATCTCCATCTTCCGGGATATTACCCACCAGGTGGAGGTGGACCGCCTGAAATCGGAATTTGTCGCTACCGTGAGCCACGAGCTGCGCACCCCGATGACTCCGATCAAAGGGTATGTGGAGTTCCTGCTGATGGGCGGCGCGGGAGAGCTCAACCCCCAGCAGCTTGAATTTGTCCACATCATCAAGAGCAATATGGACCGTCTTTCCATCCTGGTGGACGATCTGCTGGATGTTTCCCGCATCGAGGCCGGGAAAGTTGCGCTTTCGTTCCAGCCGATCAACCTGGCCGAAATTGTGGAAGAGGCAGTAGAGACCATCTTACAGCAGGCTAAAGAGGAAAAGCGCCTGGTTACAATTGAACCCCAGTACAGCGAGGACGTTTCCAATATCTATGGTGACCCGGAACGCGTCCGGCAGATCATCACAAACCTGGTGGAAAATGCCTACAAATACTCCCCGGAAAACAGCGTGGTCCGCGTCCACGTGCACCAAAAAGGAAAATTTGCCCAAATGGATATCATTGACAAGGGGGTCGGCGTCTTCCCGGATGAGCAGGAAAAGATCTTCGAGCGCTTCTATCGCGGCGAGAACCACCTGGTGATGTCCACTGCCGGTACTGGCCTGGGCCTGTCCATTGTGCGTGAACTGATCGAGATGCACAACGGGCGCATCTGGGTCAAGAGCACCGGCGTCCCCGGTGAAGGCAGCACTTTCTCCTTTACGCTGCCGCTGTACCAACCGAACCAAGATGAAAACATCTCTATGGAGGCTGATCAGACGGTGGCCGAATGAGCTGCTGGCCTGATAGTACAAAGGAAAAACTATGGCTAGAATTCTAATCGCAGAAGATGAACGCGACATTCGGGACCTGATCACCTTTACCCTGCGTTTTGCCGGACACGAGGTGATTGCCGCCGCAAATGGCGAAGAAGCCCTGCAAAAAGCTGAAGAAGAGATCCCCGACCTGATCATGATGGATGTGCGTATGCCTAAGATGACCGGTTACGAAGCCTGCCGTCAAATGAAAGAACTGGACTCGCTCAAAGATGTACCGGTGATTTTCCTTTCAGCCAAAGGTCAGGAATCGGAGGTGCAGGCGGGGATAGATGCCGGGGCGGAGGCTTACATCCTCAAGCCTTTTGCGCCCGATCAGCTGTCGACGCGCGTCAGCGAGATTTTGGAAAAGTTCACCAAGGCTTAAAGCGAACGTTCGCCTGACCATTAAGGAAGCTTATGAGTGCGATCATCATTGACGACAAGATCGTCCACTACGAAGTTTTGGGACGCGGCAAACCGGTCATCCTGCTGCATGGATGGGTCGGTTCGTGGCGTTATTGGATCCCTGCCATGCAGGCGGCGTCCACCTCTTTCCGCGCTTACGCCTTTGATTTGTGGGGGTTTGGCGAAACGGCCAAAGAAAGCGCCATGTACTCGATCCGACGCCAGACAGAACTGCTGGATTCTTTTATGAACGCCATGGGGATTGGCAAGGTGGCCCTGATCGGCCATGGGCTGGGAGCAGTGGTGGCCTTGCAGTATGCCGCCGAACATTCTTTTGTGGTCGACCGGGTGATGGTGGTTTCTGCGCCTGTCGAAGGAGCAGGTCTGGCCGAACGTGCCGGGAGTTTCAACCCTTCCGATCTGGCCAGCCGCTTGACAGATGCTTCACCGGCACATGATGCCGCCCGCAAAGAAGCCGCCAAGAGCGACCCGGCAGCCATTCAGACCTCGATGGAAGAGCTGGGCAAGCTCAACCTGGCAGACAGCTTCCAGGAGATGAATACGGCAGCTTTACTGGTGCACGGCCTGAAAGACCCGCTTTTCCCCAATGTGGAGATGAGCGACCTGCCCACCATGTTCCATCAGATCACCTTCGACGAGTCCGGCCACTTCCCCATGCTGGATCAGCCCAATAAGTTTCACCGCCTGATGAAAGACTTCCTCGAACTGCCCTCCGGCGAAAGCCCGCGCCAACTCCAGCTGAAAGAGGAGTGGAAGCGCCGCGTGCGGTAGGGATTTCCTTTGTAAAAAATCTCAATATTTCTCTTGTTAATTACAATTGAGTTGGGTGCCCCTGCTTCTGGCAGGGTTGCCAATTTTGAAACCCCTGTGGATCCTGACAAGCCGTGCTTGTTCCTGCGTTCAGCATGACAAAACATAGCAATTGTCATTCCGAACGTGAACACCTTCGGTGTTAGAGAGGAATCCCCTGGAAAATTCAATTGTTGGCAACCAATCATTTTTCTGCAATCAAATTAGGGGTGGATGCCCATGCTCCTGACAGGGTTGCCAAATTAGAAACCCCGGTGGATGCTACATGGCGACAACCTGTTCACTGGGTGCCTGGGCAACTTATTGCCTGACCTTCCCTGCGCTTTACGGTTTTTCCCGCCTAATGTAAAATGGCATTGCAAGGAAGATCAATTTCCTGCCGCTGTGATTGATTGAAAGGGATTGAGAGGAGCCATTGAAAATGTCCAGGATGCAAAAATTTTTCCGTGTGGGAATTGGCAGCATCATAGCTGTCTTGCTGCTGGCCGGGTGCAACCTGCCCAGCCGGGTGAACCCACCCGCCAGCGAGTTTGCCCTCACAATAGCCGCTGAGACCATTGAAGCCCAGATGACCCTCAATGCCCAGCCGCTTCTCACCAGCGGAACAGCCCCTACTGCCACCACTGACCCGCTGCTCACCCAGAACCCGCAGTTTACGGTTGCGCCCACCAACACGCCCGGCCCGTCGCTCACCCCCACCGAAGAGCCCTGCGACTCTGCCGGATTCGATAAAGATGTCACCGTGCCGGACGGCACAGAAATGACCCCCGGCGAAGAGTTCACCAAAACCTGGCGGGTGATCAACCAGGGCACCTGCACCTGGAACTCCGGCTACAGCCTGGTGTTCGACGACGGTGATTCCATGAACGCGCCGGCTTCCATCCAGATCACCAGCGGAACCGTCTCCCCCGGCGCCAAGCTGGATATTTCCGTCAAGCTGACCGCTCCCGGCACCCCCGGGACGTACCGCGGGGTGTGGCAGCTGCGCAACGACAGCGGGGCGATCTTTTCCATAGAAGGCATCTGGGCGGAGATCGAAGTTGTCGAGCCGGATGTTTTCAGCAGCGATACCAGCTTTGAGATTGACCAGGGCGAACAGGCGGACATGGACGACGGTTCCTCGCCGCCCTCGGATGTGGAAGATTTCGAGTTCACCGCCCCCTCAAACGACAATAAGAACCTTGTCCCGCTCAACGGGGCCAGGTTCCTGGCGATGGGCGAAGATGAGCCCAGCTACGCCGACTGCAACCAGGCTGCCCTCGAATCGGACGAGATCAAAATCTCCAGCGGGCTGGTAGGCGACTGGGTGTGCTTCATCACCAACGATGACCGTTTAGGCAAGTTCGAGGTCCTGACCCTTACCCCGGCGGATATCAGCCAGCCCCAAACCCTGGAGATCGACTACATCACCTGGAAGACCCCTTGACCGACGCGCTCAAGGCGGCCCTGATCGAAGAAGCGCACCGTTTGGGGTTCTTCCTCGCTGGGGTCACCACGCCGCATCCACCGGAGAGCTTCCCGCGCTTCCGGGCGTGGGTGCAGGCAGGCCGCCATGCCGATATGGGCTACCTTGCCAGCGAACGCAACTTGGAGCGGCGGGCAGACCCGGCTAAAATTCTCCCTGAATGTGAATCCATCCTGGTGTTGGGCATCCCCTATGCCCCCGCAGGCAAGCAGCCCGGCGGGGTAGCTGCCTATGCCCTGGGCGATGACTACCACGAGGTGCTCAAGCCACGCCTGACCGCCCTGGTGGAATTCCTCGAAAACGCGGTCGGACATCCGGTTCCCAACCGCTGGTATACCGACAGCGGCCCGGTGCTGGAACGCGACCTGGCCCGGCGGGCTGGCCTGGGCTGGATCGGGAAGAACAGCATGCTGATCCACCCGCAGAAGGGTTCGTACTTCCTGCTGGCCGAGATCCTGCTGGGGATTGAACTCCCGCCGGATTCCCCTTTTGAAACCGATCACTGCGGCACCTGCACCCGCTGCCTGGATGCCTGCCCGACCGCCTGCATCCGCCCGGACCGCACCCTGGAAGCCGGCCGCTGCCTCTCCTACCTGACGATTGAAAATAAAGGAGAAATTCCCCCGGATTTGCGCCCGCTGATGGGGGATTGGCTGTTCGGCTGCGACGTGTGCCAGCAGGTATGCCCGTGGAACCGCTTTGCCACCCATCCCGCAGACACGGCCTTTGCCCCACGGGAAGGCGTCCCCCCGCAGGACCCGGCAGCCGAGCTTTCTCTCACGCCGCAGGCGTTCAACCGCAAGTTCAAAGGCAGCCCGGTGAAACGCGCCAAGCGGCGCGGCTATCTGCGCAATGTGGCCGTATCCCTGGGCAACCAGTCCCGACCGGAGCATGTCCCTGCCTTGAAAAGTGCCCTGCATGACCCTGAGCCGCTGGTGCGTCAACATGCCGCCTGGGCTTTAGGGATAATCAAGGGGGAAGACGCTGAAGCCGCGCTGCGCCAGCAGGTAGAAATAGAAACCGACCCCGCCGTGCTAGGCGAGGTGCGGCAGGCGTTGGATAGGTTTTAGTAAATTAGTTTCTCCGGGGATTGCTGTAACCAATTCTGATGAAGGTCATACCATTTTTTTGAAGAGGTTCCCAGGCGAGCTATTTGTCTCGGATGTGCTACTGGTAGTATCTGATAATTCTTTCCCTCAATTTTTGCCTCATAAAGCGCACCATAATCAGGAAAATCCGCCAATCGATTCCAGGTTTTATCGAAAAATTTTAAGAACCATTGGATGGGTTTGTCTCCCAATAGCACCAATATATTTGCCTGTGATTCCTCTAACTCACTTAAGATTTCATTACGCCGGGTTTCATCTGATAACCGGGACGGGACAGTGGGAAAAGTGGGGATGGGTAAATGATATTCATCTACGAGGGGAAGATAATTTTTCTCTATTGTTTTTTTCTGAGAGGGATTCATGCAGCTATGAGGAACCAGATCAGACAACCAGACATCATTCCTTTTTAACCCCAAAGGCTGGATAATTTTTTCATCCAGCGCTATCCCGGAGGGGCCATTGAACTGAGGTGCTGCTGGAACTAATTTTCCTAATTCTGCTGGTATCTGAATTGACGAGATGATTTCATCTGCTCCATCACCCCGCCAGAATATATACGGTTCGCTGGCAACTGCCAGGACCTGGATAACTATTTTTTGATCTGGATTAATCCATTTTGCATGGACTGCACTTGCGTAGACTCCCAATATAAAT
>QKGK01000131.1 GCA_003250455.1 Chloroflexota bacterium
TGGATAGGCTCGATACATCTGATGTAAAGAGGGCATTATTCATGGGCGGTGACGAGCCAGACCAGTTTCAGCAGGGAACCTACATGCTGCTGATCGAAAGTTACCTGTTTGAAGCCGACGCGGATGTAGATGTTGAGATGGTGATGCGCGGGCAAGTGTATGGACTGTTTGGGACCGACAACCTGCGCAGGGATATCCGGGTGGAACTCCTCTGGGGGCTTCCGATCGTGCTGGCGTTTGGGATATTAGGCGCTGTGCTGACCAATATCCTCAGTATGGTGATCGCGGCGATTGGCGCCTGGTTCGGCGGTTGGGTCGATAACCTGGTCCAGCGCATCACCGAGATCAATTTGGCTTTGCCGGCTTTTCCGATCAGTTTGCTGATCTTCATCATGTATTCCAAAAGCATCTGGACGATCCTGATCGTGACGGTGGTGCTGAGTATTTTTGGCCCGGGGATAAAATCTTACCGGTCCACATTTTTGGAAATCCGGGAATCGCCCTTTATTGAAGCAGCACGTTCATATGGTGCTAATGATTGGCGGTTGATATTCCGCTATATGTTGCCAAAAATCTCGTCAATCCTGATCCCGCGCATTGTGGTTGCAATGCCCAGCTTCGTTTTCCTTGAGGCGTCGCTGGCGTATTTGGGAGTCAGCGATCCGGTATTCCCGACCTGGGGAAAGTTGATCCTGGAAACTGTATTTATGAGAAGGGGCACCACTTACACATTGGACCCTGAAAATATGCTCTACTATTCCCATATCTATCTTTCCATATTAATTCCCATCGTGGTACTAATCCTCCTGGCGGTATCCTCCAATGCGCTGGGTTCTCATCTGGAGAAATATTTAAACCCCAAATTGCGCGAATCCTGATTATAATGAGGCTTTGTCAAAGCATTGAAAGGAATTTTTACTCGCATGTTTTTCCGGAAAAAGAAACAACCTGATGATTCCATTTTAATCGTGTCGGGTTTACCCCGGTCGGGCACGTCTTTAATGATGATGATGCTGGACGCAGCCGGGTATCCCCCGCTGCAGGACCATGTTCGTACCGCAGACGTCGATAACCCAAAAGGATATTACGAGTATGAGCGGGTTAAAAAGCTACCGGATGGGGATACCTCCTGGCTGAAAAAAGCAGGCGGAAAGACCGTGAAGGTGATCACGGCATTGCTGGAGCACCTGCCAAAACAATATACCTATGATGTGATCGTGATGCGCCGGGAAATGGATGAGATCCTGGCTTCCCAGAAAAAAATGCTGGAGCGGCGCGGCGAAGACCCGGATAAGATCAGTGATGCCGAAATGGCGACCCTGTTTGAGAAGCATTTCAGCAAAGTGATGACCTGGGTGGAAGCACAGAACAACTTCCGATATATTGAAGTAAGCTATAACGATCTGCTGACAGACCCGGAGAACGTGTGCACATCGGTTGCCGGATTTTTGGGGAAAGACTTGGATATTGAAGCGATGATCTCAAAGATTGACCCCAAGTTGT
>QKGK01000291.1 GCA_003250455.1 Chloroflexota bacterium
CGCTTTCAGCTCGTAGCCGTTTTCCAAAATGGGCTGAATGCCGAAGCGCACATCGTCGCGCACATTGGGGACCACCGCCAGTTCGCCGTGTTGGGCCACCCAGCCGATGATATCCTGGTTGAATTTTATCGTTTGGCCGGTTTTGCGGGGCGGGTTTTCCCCGGCAACCGCCTGGAAGACCACTACCTTCTTTTCCTGGTCCACCAGCGCCAGCCCTGCGGCGTCCACATTCATGGCGCGGTAGGTCTGGCGGAGGATGCGGGAGAGGACTTCATCCAGATCGAGGGTAGCAGTGATCTGAGCAGCTGTTTCGGCCAAGGCGGCCATCACATCCGCCCGGCGCTGGCTGGCTTCGAAAAGCTGTGCGTTGGCAACTGCAACAGCGGCCTGATCGGCAATTGCCTGGACGAGTTCCAGGTCGTTTTGCTGGTAAGCCTGGGGGGAATTGTTGGTAAGGGTAATCACCCCGATCAGCTGGCTGCCCACTTGCAGCGGGGCGCTCAGGGCAGATTTTGGCCCGAAATTTTTCTTGCCCGGGTATTCACGCGCTTGCCAGCGCGGGTCTTTGCCGGTATCTGCGATCAGGGCGGGCTGCTGGTTGCGCGCCACCCACCCGGCCAGCCCGCTGTCCAGGGTGCTTTTCAGGCGGTCAACTGTGTGTTGGTGAACTTTGCCTTCCACAATGATGGCCGCGTCCAATGGTTCGGCGTTGGCGTTGAGGACGAATATGCTGGCGGCAGAACTTTCGACGATCTCCAGGGATAGGGAAAGCACCCGTTCCAGGACGGTCTGCATGTTCAGGGCGGAAATCAGTTCCTGACTGATATCGTAAAGCTGCTGTAATGAGTTTTTGCTATCTTTCGCAGGCACAGACATAGTTTGATTACCGGTATTACCAGGTGAGGGAGGCAGGCATGACAAAAGCTGTTTGCCCCTCGTGCGCTGAGATTCGTCTCCGTAAGTATAGCATAATTGAAGGAAAACAAGCCATTGCCGGGAATGTCTTTAGGCAGGGTTAAAAATGGGGGAACTGCAGCATGAGCGCTTCGGCTGCCAGGCGGGCGTTGGCGTTGGCGCGCAGTTCGCCCAGCTTCTCTTCAATGGCCGAGACGACCCGGTGTGCGGTGAGCGCATCCAGCGATTGGGCGAGCTGCTCGATCTCTGCCTGCCTGTCGGGGTTGGTGAGCGGGGCACTGCTGTGAGCTGCCCGCAGCAGGATATCGCGCCAGTAGGCCAGCCATACCAGCAGGGTCTGCTGAAAGGCTGCTTTGTCTTTCGACAGTGTTTCGGCGTAGGCAAACCGTTCTACCCGGCTGCCGCGCAGCAGGGCGATCTGCTCGTCCAGCAGGGTGGTGCGGGCTTCCAAAATCTCGGGCTGGGCGGCCAGTTCCAGGGCGTAGCCGGGCTTGCCGGCGGCAATGTGGGCCAGTAGGCGGGCTTCTTCGGCGCCAAATTCGAATTGGGATTCCAGCCCTTTGGCCAGCGCATCCAGCGGCATGGGGC
>QKGK01000223.1 GCA_003250455.1 Chloroflexota bacterium
TATAAAGCTGAAGTAGCCGCGGCTGCACTGGATACCGGGGCACATATCATCAACGATGTGTGGGGGCGGAAAGCGGACCCGGAGATGGCCGGGCTGGCTGCCGAGCGGCAGGCACCTGTTATCCTGATGCACAACCGCTCCACCCCAAAAAGCGCTGAAGTGCAGCAGCGTCTCGGCGGCCGCTACGTGGGCGTGGAATATAATGACCTGATCGAAGATATCAAAACTGAACTGATGGAGTCGGTGGCATTGGCCCGTCGGGCGGGCGTGCCGGATTCCCATATCATCCTGGATACCGGGATCGGGTTTGGCAAAACGGTGCCGCAGAACCTGGAACTGCTCAACCGCACCGGGGAAGTGCGCGCACTGAGCTTCCCGGTGCTGATCGGGTCTTCGCGTAAATCCTTCATCGGCTATACATTGGACCTGCCACCCGACCAGCGGGATATTGGCACCGCTGCCACGGTTGCCATCGCGATTGCCCGCGGCGCAGATATTGTGCGCGTGCACAATGTGGAAATGATGTCCCAGATTGCCAAAATGACGGATGCGATCGTGCGAAGACCAGCTTAATCCGGGGAGAGCAATGATCACTGAACCAAAAAAGGTTTTGCCCAGCACGCAGGAAATATCCAAGGTCTTTTTCTTGATTCTGATCATTTCAAATATCCTGGCATTTTTGGGTTTTGCATATCAGTTCAACAGCCTGATCCTAAAATTAACAGCCATCGAAATTTTGGACGTTGCGTTTTATGTGTTTTCCTACCCCCTGCTTGAAAGCATTTTCGCCTTACTTGTGCTGGTCACAATCAGCTTATTCCTCCCCAACCGCTGGCTGAAGGACCATTTTTCCATTCATGGTTCCAACCTTTATCTTTCAAGCGCCATATTTTTGTACCCCTGGTTTGGATTCACAGCATCACAGGGATTGACCAAATTCTATATCCCCATCAACAACGTTTCTAATCTTGGCTTACTTGCGGCCCTGTGGATTGGCTTATTTTTCGGGTTCGTTTATCTCCTCATCAGAATCACAAGGAAAGACTCAACCCAGAAAAAATTTAGCAAGGTATTGGAACAATTGAGCGTGTTGGGGAAATTCTACCTGGTGATTAATGGGATATCTCTCATTTCCCTGATGGTCAGAATGTTCCTATGAAAAAATCCCCTCTTTCCAGAAGAGAATTTCTGAAACTCTCTACTTTTACCTCCATGGCCGGGCTGTTGTCCCTGACCAGGAACGCTCACCTGCCCCAAAATAATACCGGGGGTGAATCCAATATTATCATTATCCTTTTAGACGCATTGAGCGCAAAACACATTTCCCTGTACGGTCATCCCCGGGAAACCATGCCAAATTTAGAGAGTTTTGCCAAAGTTTCCACCGTTTTTCACCAGCACCATTCTGCCGGCAATTTCACTGCGCCATCTACCGCTTCCCTGCTCACCGGCACATACCCCTGGACGCACCGCAACCTGCATTTGAATGGTTCCATCACCAG
>QKGK01000277.1 GCA_003250455.1 Chloroflexota bacterium
AGCAGAGAACGTAATATCCCGCTCATTTCCCCTATTTTAATTTAAAGGAGTAAACATGTCGAACAAAGATGTAATACTGGGTTATTACAAAGAGGTTGTCAATGGAAAGGACTTTACCGTTCTGGATAAGTACTTCCATCCGGATTACCTCTCAGGTGCACTGCCCTATATCGGGATGGGGGTTGGATTAGATGCATCATCTGGCGATAAAGTGGTGGTCAATCATGTCTATTCTGAAGGTCCCTCAGCAGGCAAACTGGAAGTTGGGGATGAAATCCTGTTTGTACAGGATGGCGATTCCAGGTTGGAGACCTTTGAGGAAATCAGGGATATTCCCTGGGGGTGGGGAAAGGTTGATTCTCCCTTTATGCTGCGTGTGCAAAGGGGAGAGGAAGAAATTGAGGTCGAGATCACCCGTGGCATAATTGAAGGCCTAAAAATGTCCCTGGAGGAATTCAAAGAAAGCTGGGAAAAGTTTGCAACACAAAAGATTCCGGATGAAAAGGTTGAGATCCTCTATATCATTGAAGAAGGAGATATGGTTGCCTGTCTGGCCACTGCTACCGCGATGCATCTGGACTATGACCGTCAATATCTTGTCCCGGGTGGGGAGTTTTTCAGGTTGAAAGATAATAAAATCATTGAAAGCTGGGGAGTTTCAGATAATTTAGCTTTCATCCGCCAAATGGGCTTTTCGGTAGAAGAACCAAAGAAAATCATGCAGTCCACATAAAAAAAAGAGGTCTTCACCATTATTTGTTTTCAGTGAAGACCTCTTTTTCTTTAACTTAGATAGACAACAACTATTTTGTGCACACGGCTTTTCCAGCAAACTACCCCACTATCCACTATAATTTTCCCATGCGTGCGCTCAAGGGGTTCTCCGTCCTGCCGCTGATGGCGGTTTCGCTAAGCTTTATGGCAGGCATTGGCGCGGCATCTGTCATCGAGAAAAATACGTCATTTTGGCTGTGGTGGGCGGTTGGGAGTCTTGTCCTGCTGGCCATTCCCCGGCTGCTGCGCAGGTCCCGTTTGGCGCTGCCCAATACTGGAATTTACACGTTGGGAGTGGTGTACCTTTGTATGGCCTTCCTCGGGGCCGCCCGATACCAGGCCGTCCAGCCGGTGTTTGGTCCCGCCGACCTGGGCTGGTACAACGACAGCGGGGAGGCGGTAGAAGTGATCGGGATTGCAGTCCTTCCGGCGGACGTACGCGATACCCATGTCCAGGTGACGCTGCGGGCTGAGCAGGTTGCCTTGGAAGATGGTCCTGCTCAGGCGGTGGACGGGCGCGTGCTGGCCTATCTATCCACCGGGACGGACGTGCACTACGGCGATAGGGTGCGCTTATGGGGGCAGGTGCAAACCCCTCCGGCTGATGAGGATTTTTCGTATAAGGATTACCTTGCCCGGCAGGGGGTGTTCAGCTATATGCCCTATGCCGCCGGGGAAGTGCTGGACAGCGGGCATGGCAGTCCGATCCTGCGCGGGTTGTATGCCTTCAAGGAAAAAGGGCTGGGCCTGATCTACCGCGCCCTGCCCGACCCGGAGGCTTCGCTGCTGGCCGGGATCGTGCTGGGGGTGGAGAGCGGCATCCCGGACGATGTCGACCTGGCCTTCAAGGATACCGGCACCACACACGTAATTGCGATTTCGGGATTTAATATCACAATAGTTGCCTCTCTTTTTGCCATATTATTTGGACGCCTGCTGGGGGAGCGGCGCGGGGCAGCGGCCGCGCTGATCGCCATCAGCGTGTACACTGTGCTGGTGGGTGCAGACGCCGCCGTAGTGCGGGCAGCCATCATGGGCGGGTTTTCGCTGTTTGCCCGCCAGGTGGGGCGGCGGCAGCACGGTCTCAACAGCCTGGCGATCACGGGAGGGCTGATGGCGGTCTTTAACCCGCTGGTGCTGTGGGATGTCGGGTTCCAGCTTTCGTTTGCCGCTACCCTGGGGCTGATCCTGTATGCCGGGCCGTGGGAGGAGCGTCTGGAGGGCTGGCTGGCAAGACGCATGCCCCCGGCACTCGCCCGCAAGCTCACAGGCCCGGTGAGCGAGTATTTCCTGCTGACGCTGGCGGCCCAGCTGACCACCCTGCCGCTGATTGTGTACCACTTCGGGCGGCTGTCTTTGGTCTCTTTACCGGCCAACGTCGCCATCCTCCCGGCGCAGCCACCGGTGATGATCCTGGGCGGGCTGGCGGTGCTGGCCGGGGCGGCCTGGTTCCCGTTGGGTCAGGTGCTGGCGTATGGCGTATGGCCGTTCCTGGCCTATTCCATCGGGGCAGTGGAATGGTTTGCCCGCTGGGATGCGGGGGTGCGCACCGTTGGGCAGGTCAGCCTGCCGCAGGTGTTCGCTTTTTATGCCATCCTGCTGGCCCTGACACTTTTTTGGGAGCCGATCATGGCTCGCTTGCGCAATCGGGTCAGCCCGGCGCTGGCGCTGAGCGCCCTGCTGGTGGGGGCGGTGCTGGTCTGGCAGGGAGCCTTGCAGCAGCCGGATGGCCGCCTGCACCTGACCATGCTGAATGTAGGGTCGGGGGAAGCCTTGCTGATCGAGACGCCGGAGGGCCGTTTTGTGCTGGTGGGCGGTGGGGAAAGCGCCAGCCAGCTTTCTGCAGGGTTGGGGAGGGCGCTGCCGCTCTTTCACCGGCAGCTGGACGTGCTGGTGGTAGCCGGGACGCAAGCCGAACAGCTGGAGGCGCTCCCGGCAGTGATGCCGCGCTTTACACCAGCCCAGGTGTGGTGGGCCGGGGATACCCAGGCGTCCCGCCCGGCGCGGGAGCTTTACGCCTGGCTGGCAGCGGAAGGGATCCCGGTGGCGGAGGTGGCCGCCGGGCAGCAGTTGGAGTTGGGCAAAGGAGCGCTGCTTTCTGTAGTACGCTCTGGTGAAGCTGGGGCAACCCTGCTGCTCTCGTGGGAGGGCTTCCGGGTGGTCTTGCCAGTGGGCGGCGCACAGGGGCTGCTGCAAGACGCGGAGATGCGCCGCCTGGGGGTGACATCGAACGCCGTGCTGCTGGCAGGCAGCGGCGATGCTGAACAGAACCCGGCTGATTGGCTCTCAGCCTCGGCCCCGCGCCTGGCCCTGCTGAGCCTGGACCCGCTGGCGCGCGGCGGCGGGCCTGACCCGGAAACGCTAGCCGCCCTGAATGGCGTCACCATCCTGCGCACCGACCGGCACGGCTGGGTGGAATTGGTCTCGGATGGGGAAAAGATGTGGGTATATACGCAGAAGTAAAAATGGTAAAGCATGTGAAAAGAGGGCTGGAATCAGATTCCAGCCCTCTTATTTGTTAGCAGTTATTTGGTCAAAGTGGCACTCAACACGCTGTTAGCCGGGTCAAAGGTGAAGCCGGAGATGACTACATCCTCTATGGCAAGGGTATAGGTTCCCCGCCGCTTCAATTTGCCAAGATCAAAATAAACTTTGCCGAATTGATCGCTTGTGCCGCTGAGAGTGACCTGGCTGCCATCCGGTTCAGTCCAGGTGGCGGAAACGAGTGCGCCTTCCATGTATTGCCCGTGGTCGTCCTGGATGAGGACTCTGGCACCGTATTGGTTTTTCTGGGAAGTGTAGAAGTCAATGCTGGACACGCGGACAAAAAATTCTTCCTGGGGAGGGGGAGGGGTGGTGGGGAAGCTGATCCCCATGCTGACGGAGAGCGCACCGGACAGGTAATCGGTGTGATAGTAGATATGGATCCCCAGAGCGGGGTCGTCGATGCTCCAATCGAAGAGGGATTGCTGGCTGGTGGTTGCGTTTGGATAGGCTGCAAGGACGGCATCCGGATCGTTGTAAGCCAGGGCGGTATTGACACCGGCGGTTGTCACCCATCCGGCAAGCTGGTACCAGTGGATGAAATAGGCCACATCGCCTGGGGAGTTGGAAGCCGGCCCGCCATCTGCGCCGCGATAGCGAACAAAGATCTGCCCGCCGTCATCGGCGATAAACTTGCAGGAACCCTGGTCGTACCCGTTCACGTTCTGGCAGTATTCAGGCGGACCCCAGGCGGCTTCCACCTCGGCGCGGGTAAAACCGAGTTCCACCCCCGGTACGCTGACCCCTTCTGCCACGACACCTTCAGCCGGGGCTGCGGCCAACACGGTGATGAAGATCAGCCCCGAGAGAAGCAGCGCACTCAGAACGGACAGGGAGAGCACATGCCTGGAGAAAGATATCTTTCTGAAATTGGGTTTGATCCTGTTATCTGCCATAAATTACTCCTTAACTTGTTAATTGGTAAAGGTCTTCCAGCCAGATGGTACGCAATAAAGGTTATAAAAGTCTTACGAAAGGCTTAATCTATGATTAATGCTTTTGGTTATGTTCTATGGAGGGAAATAGTGGGAAGGCCCCCATATTTACCGGACCGTAAACGCCAGAAATTAATTATATTCAGACGCAGATGTAGTATAGTTCTGCATGCAGGTGATGATTAATGGTTGAACGCACTTTTCAACGGCGCTCGTTCCAGGGGGAGAGGAACCGCCAGGTGCATTTGATCGTCTTAAAGAGATAGGAGACGTTCATGAAAACAATTCGTAAAACCTTATTTTTTTCTTTGATCACAGTACTGGGAATCTCGCTTGCCGCGTGCAATTACCCGGTACAGCCGGAATCTGCCCAGGGGGAGACGGCCACCCCAATTGCGCTGCCGGATACGCAGAATACGGCCCAGCCGACGGATACCCAATCTGCCGAAGCACAGCCTACTGAAACAACCGCATCTCAGCCCACCCAGGCGGTCATTTCCACGCTGATGTGTGAGCCGACCGAACTGACCACCACCGGCGACTGGAGCCTGTGCCGCAGCCTGCTGTATGGCTTTGATCTGCAGTTTCCGGCGGCTGGAGAATTGATCGAGCAGCGGGCCGACTTTGCCCGGATCAATTTAACCCTTACACCGGGCACCAACCTGACGGAAAAATATCTGGAAATAGAGTTCACCGACACCAATGCCGAGTGCGCCAGCCCGCTGGCAGCCGGGCACCCGGTTGATACGATCCCGAGGGAGATGGTGACGCTGAACGGCAATACCTTCCTCAAGCAGAGCGGGGTAGGCGTGGCCACCGGGAACATTTACACCTGGGAGGGGTATTCGATCGCCCAGGGCAACCGCTGTATCAGCCTGGACTTTGTGCTTCACTCTTTTGACCCGTCACTGGCGCCCACA
Organism: Chloroflexota bacterium; assembly: GCA_003250455.1. Classification (GTDB taxonomy): domain Bacteria; phylum Chloroflexota; class Anaerolineae; order Anaerolineales; family UBA11579; genus UBA11579. Next base: position 5,174 of record QKGK01000277.1, read on the forward strand.
CCGCCGCCGGAATATGACCAGGCAGCAGAATCGGCGGTCTTTACACAGGTTGCCGGGACATTTACGTGGCTGGGGACGGCGCAGTACACCGGCGGAGGTATGGAACCGACAGCTACGCCGGATATGGTCGTTCAGCCGACCCCGACTCCCACACGGATCAAATTTGTGCCGGGAGCGATCTCCGGGAAGGTTTCCGGGCACCTGGCCCCCAGCGGGATGGATGCCTATGTGCTGCGGGCGATGACTGGCCAGACCATGCAGGTGGACCTATCCTTCACCCAGGGAGAGGCGATCCTGATCATCTGGGGAGAGGACGGCACTGTGCTGATCTCCGACCATGCCGAGGCGTCCACCTTTAGCGGGACACTGCCGCTTACAGAGGATTATTTCATCCACGTGCGCGGCACCCCGGATAGCGCCACGGATTACCAGATGACGGTCACCATTGAGTAGCAACCATTTTGATAACAAAAAAAGCCCTCCGCAAGGAGGGCTTTTGAATTTATAGGTTTATCAATGCTAGTTCTTGACGACGATCTCGATCCACATCACTTCGTCGCCAAGTGCGCCAACGCCAAAGGTCTGGCCGTTGTCATCGCGCAGCATCCAGTAGCTTTTGTAGGTGCCGGGGGTGTTGGGGGCCTGCATGCTGATCGTCAGCAGGCCGCCATTGGAGATGCCATCAGCGCCAATGTTGCTGTAGTCATCCAGGCTGAGCGTGCCGGAATCGGTGAAGTTGGGTCCGCCAACATGCACCAGACTGTAATTCTCGTTCCAGGTGCAGGAGCCGGAGTTGGAGAAGTTCCAGGTGCGCACAAAGCTTTCACCAGGAGACATCACTGCGCCATCTTTCGGCACTTCAAAAGTGATCTCTGCCCGCAGGCAGGGGCGTCCGCCGGTCACCGGCGCCTTTGTGGGGGCTGTGGTGGCAGTGGGCAGCGAAGGAAGTGTGGGGAAGGGTGTAGTTTCCTGTGTCGGAGCCAGGGTGTTGGTGACAATCAACTGTGACGTGGGCGAGGGCTCCGGGGTATTGGTGGCAGGAGGTTGTGCTGCTTCGGTCAGAGAGATCTCTGCCTGGAGCGTTTCCGCTGCCTGGGTGTAGATCATGTTAATCTGGCTTTCCTGCGAATCGGTTTCTTCGGTTGCAACGGGCTGGTTGCCGCCGCAAGCGGCCAGAAGCAGAGAGGCAAATATAAACGTGGTTGTTAACAAGAGTATTGTAGTTTTTTTGGTCATTTGTGGGTTTCCTTTTCTAATCAAGTCTTTATTATAATCGAAAACACAAGGTGTGTGTGATGGTAAATATTGGGCACGACAGCATATCTTAGTGAAGAAACCCACGACTGTCAAGGAGTAAAGCCTGGGAGGGTCTTAACTGCCCCAACCCCATATCCCAGGCAATTTGCCCGGGGAATTGTGCGCTGTTGGAGCATCCTGCCCGTCTTTGACTGTTTTGGAAATTTATTACTTCTGCCGTATACTGATTATGTGGCGTCTGGCACGAGGAGGTCGCGATGCAATATACAGTAAGGCAGATGGTCATTGATGATTATGACAATGTGTTGGCATTATGGAACAGCTCTGAGTCAATCCAGCTGAGCAAAGTGGATTCACGCGAATGTGTTCAGCATTTTCTGGAGCGCAATACCGGGTTGAGCTATGTAGCCCTGGATGGGGAAAAGGTCATTGGGGCCGTGTTGTGCAGCCATGATGGGCGCTTAGGGTATCTTTCTCATTTGGTCACGGCAAAGGGTTATCGCCGCCAGGGGGTAGGCCGCCAGCTGGTGGGTCGCTGCATGTACGCGCTCACCGGGATGGGCATCCATAAATGTATTTTGCTGATCATGAAAGAGACGGAGGAAGCGCTTGCGTTTTGGCACCAGGTAGACCCTGCCGGGCGCGTCAGCCTGGTGATGATGGCGCCGCGTTGAGGCTTTTGCGTTCCAGGAGGTCAGATGCTGGCAGCCTTGCCGGGGAGAGCACTGGGTTTTTGATTTAAATTGTCCTGGATGAATTGTAAAGCGCGATCAATTTCCAGCGCTTTGGCAAATAAATAGCCCTGCCCATATTCGATGCCCATTTCCTTGAGCATATTCAATTGTTTTTCTGTTTCGATCCCCTCGGCGATCAGGCTCATGCCAAGCGGTGTTGCCAGCGATTTCAGGGATTCAATGATGCGGTACCCTTTCGGTTCGGATGTCATCATTTCTACGAAGGACCGGTCTATTTTTAGCCCGGCAATAGGGAACTGGAGCAGGTAAGAAAGGGTGGAGTATCCGGTGCCAAAATCGTCCAGGCAAAGGTGGATGCCCCGTTCCTGGATGACTTTGAGCAGTTCCAGGGTGGCTTCTTCATTCTTCAGGCCGACCCGTTCGGTGATCTCCAGATGCAGCGCATCTGTTGTGATTTTGGATTTTTTGAGGACATCGTCAAGAATTTCAATGGTTTCGTGGCTGCGGACGAAGTTGGCGGATATGTTGACCGAGACATACAAAGGAGGGTCCATGGGGAAGGCTTCCTGGATCTTTGCCACATCCTTACAGGCGTAATCCAGTGCCCACAGGTCAATATAGTTGATCAGCCCGGAGGTATCCAGGGCGGCAAAGAATTCGGGCGGTTCGATTATTCCCCGGGGGGAATGCCAGCGAAGAAGGGCTTCCATCCCAACAATTTTCAGGGTTTGCAGGTTGATGATGGGCTGGTAATGGAGGCGGAACTCCTGGTTTTGCATCGCTTTGCGCAGTTCAGTTTCCAGGGAGAGGCGGGACATCAGCAAGTTATGCATCACGGCATCATAGATCTCTACGCGCGACTTCCCCAATTCCTTGGCGCGATACATGGCAATATCTGCGTCCCGCAGCATATCATCCGGCGTGTCGTACCCCATGGTGTTGATGGTAATCCCGATGCTGGAGGTAATGAAGATTTCTTTCCCCTCGATGTAAAAAGGTTCTGCGAGGATTTCATTCAACCGTGTGGCCACTCTAAGCGCATCCTGTTCGTTGGCAATATCGTCCAGCAGGATGGCGAATTCGTCCCCGCCGAAGCGGGCAATTCGGTCGTAGCGCGAGACTGCGTCCATTTTGCGGAGGTTGTCTACCAAACGTTCGGAAAAAGCGATCAGCAATTTGTCTCCCGTGGCATGCCCCAGGCTGTCATTGACGATCTTAAAATTGTCGATATCCAGGAAGAGGATGGCAAAAAGGTAACCTGGGTTTCGTTTCCCGCGTTGAAAAGAGTGCCGCAGCCGGTCGAGGAGCATGGCCCGGTTTGCCAACCCGGTGAGCGAATCATGATAGGCGTTGTGGAGCAGTTCTTCCTCTACCCGGTTCCGCTGAATGGAGAGAGCAACCTGATGGCTGACAGCAATGACCAGCTGCAGGTCGCTGTCTTGCGAAAAGCCGAAAGGATTTTGGGTTTTGGTCACAAAGATGAGCGCACAGACCACATCTTCAATTGTTACCGGCACCAGCATCATCGATCGGTTGCGCTTTCTGGTGAGATCGCTGGAATCGCTCCGTATTCTCTCGGAGGTAAAAATGGTGGCAGAGTTTTGTTTGATGACTTCCTGGATCGTCTCTGGAGAAACGCCATATTTGACCAGGTCGTCGGCTTGATCCTGTAAGACGATCAGACAATCGTCTGCACCGATCATCAGCCGGATGGTTTCAGTGATCTTGGCAAAGGCTTTATCCAGTTCAGGGATGTTGATCAGCTGGTAGCCAATATCGTGCAGCAATACGGCGTAGTTGTCGATGGACTTCATCATCAGGTCGCCGGTGACGATCGATTTGGTCTTGTCTTTGTTGTCGTTGACCTTTTGGCGCGATTCGCTGGAGATGACTGTAAGGAGATGGCGTCCGACCCGGATTTGGTCCTGATGGGTGAGCATCTGAGATTCGTTGATCTGCTTGCCGTTGACGTAGGTGCCGTTGGTGCTGTTGAGGTCTTGCAGGATCAGGTGGTTATTGTTAAGGGTGAATTCGATCTGCGCATGGTAGCGGGAAGCTGAATCGTCATGGATTACGATGTCAACATCCGGGCTGCGCCCGAGGATATTTTTCCCTTCCTTTAGTAAAACCTCCTGCATTTCTGCATCGGGAGATCGAACCATTAAAGACCACATAAAAGTATCTTTCCCATTTGATAGATTTCCTATTCGCCCCTCTGTGGGTGTGGATCAGTTGTTAATTGTGTGATTTAGACACATGGTTGTGTTGTAGAGATGGCGCGAACAACTCTCAATGTTCCCTATTATATACCGATAATAAGACGGTTTTCATTATCCAAGCATATAAATTAGGGAATAAACTTATCAATTTCGTTGGTTTTCAGGCGTTTTGGGGTAAGGAGATGGATTTCTTGCCTTCTGTGTACCCGGTGCCGATCTGTTCGCCAATCCTGTAATAGTGGTTATCCAGGGCGTAGATGATCGGGTCGAGCTGGGGAAGGGAGGGGATCTTTTTGAGTCCATCCACTTCGACGAGGATGTCCCTGTCAATGTGGGTGGCAGCAACTTCGCCGACAAAGATCTGCCGGTGCTCGATGGAAAATTCCTTGACCAGACTCAGCTCGATATTGACCGGACATTCCTCGATCATCGGGGCGGTTTTCAACTCGCCAAAGAAATTGGAGAAGAGCGCACTTTTGTTCACCTCGCTGCCGGAGACGCTCCCGCAGTAGTCGGTTTTGGAAAGCAGGTTGGTGGCCGGGATGTTGATACTGAAGGTAAGATTTTCCATGATGCCTTTATTGGTATGATGGTTGGCATGGGAGGAGACGAAGATCAGCGGCGGGTTGATGCCCATCAACCCGGTGTCGCCAATGCAGGTGTAATTGGGGGTGCCTTCCACCAGGGAGCCGACCAGTGTGATTGGGATAGGGTAAATAAGCGGAATAGGGTAGTCGAGTTTAACTTTCATCTCACAACTTCCTTTTGCGTGGGTCTTCACTATCCAGTGTAGCATACCAGGATGAATCTAAAATTAATCCTGCGAATAAATTTCTCACTCAGGATTAAGTTCCGAAGTTCTGGAAGCAATAGATTTCGATGTATCGGTTACTTCCTCAGCTTGCTAAAATGCAGACGCATCCACCTCTCTTAAAGGTGGATGCGTCTGGTTTTGCCGATTGCGATGATAACCGACTTGTTTGCCGGCGGGTGTTGCGGGTTTCTCACTGCCCCAGAGTCGCGCCAAAAATTGCTCCAAGGATCGAAGTGATCAACATGAACACTCCCCAGATCAAGAGCATAGCCGGGATGGATGCCAATGACCATTTCAGGATGATCATGACAATATTCCAAAAGGGGATATCAATCCCAGTGATAGTTACTCGGTTGTCCATATATTTCCTCCTTATAAAATAGTTTGCAGGACATTAAGTTGTTGGGATGAAAAAAGAAGTAGCATTTGGTTCAAGATAGATAAGACTCGCTTCTATATTTCTCCCTCTTTTAATCATAACATAATATAACAAAAAAGCACATCAAGGTTT
>QKGK01000410.1 GCA_003250455.1 Chloroflexota bacterium
GGTCGTCGAAGACATGCCCCAGATCCGGGGATTATTGGAAGTCACCCTGCGGTTCGAAGGCTACCCTGTGGAATCTGCCAGCAACGGCGAAGAAGCACTGGCGCTGATCCACGAAAACCCGCCCGCCCTGATCATCACCGACATCCTGATGCCCAAAATGGACGGCTTTGCCCTGGTCTACTACCTGCGCAAAAACCAGCAGACCCGCGGCATCCCGGTCATCTTCCTCTCCGCCACCTACGTCACCAAAGAAGATAAAGACTTCGCCCTCAGCCTGGGCGCTACCCGCTTCCTGGAAAAACCCATCGACACCGCCGACTTCCTGCTCACCATTGGCGAAGTCCTCGCCGAAGGGCCGGACACCATCCCGCTGCCGCTGGGCGAACGCGAATTCTACATGGGCTACCAGAAACGCCTGGAAAACAAGCTCCGCCAGAAAAACCAGCAAATCACCCGCACCGAGCGCCTGCTGGAAACCTTGCCCGAAGAGCAAAAGCCCGCTTTCCAGTCCCTGCTGAACGAATCCATCGAACACCGTAACCAGATCCGCCAGGAACTCGATGAGATCATCCAAAACCTCAAAAACCTGAACGCCTAGGTACCCCAACCCATATCCAACTGACGATTAGACACTGATCCCATGAAACCTACCCTCCCCGACCTGACCGCCCTGGCCCAAGGTGCAGGCAAGATCCTGCGCGCCGGCTTCCGCCAAACCAAAAACATCAACCACAAACGCGAGATCGACCTTGTCACCGAGACAGACCAGGCCTCCGAAGACTACATCCTCCAGCAGATCAACGCCCGCTTCCCCCACCACCACATCATTGCCGAAGAGAACGGAGAATCCGCCGGAGACCCAGACCACACCTGGTACATCGACCCGCTGGACGGCACCACCAATTTCGCCCACGGGCTGCCGATCTTTGCCGTCTCTATCGCCTATGCCTACCAGGGGCGCACCACCCTGGGCGTGGTCTACGACCCCATGCGGGATGAAATGTTCAGCGCAGAGCTTGGTCAGGGGGCAACACTCAACGGCCAGCCGCTGCAGGTCAGCCAGCAAACCGATCTCAAACAGAGCCTGCTGGTCACCGGCTTCCCCTACGACCGCTTCACCAACCCCGACAACAACTTCAATCACGCCCTGAATTTCCTCATGCGCGTACAGGGATTCCGCCGGCTCGGCGCCGCCGCCCTCGACCTGTGCAACGTGGCCGCCGGCCGTGTGGATGGCTACTGGGAAATGCATCTGGAACGCTACGACATGGCCGCCGGCGCGCTGGTCGCACAGGAAGCTGGTGCGGTGGTTACCAAAAAAGACGGCACACCGGATATCCTATCCGCCCCCTACAGCATTGTGGCGGCCAACCCCACCCTGCACGGCGAAATGCTCAAAGTGCTTGCCCTGCCTGCGGCATAACCCATTTCTGCCGGTTTCCCACAACACCAAATCCGGTGATATACTATCCCCGTCATGGAACACCTTCCAAAACGCGTCCAAACCCTGCTTAAATTAATGCCGTTTGTGGTCATCGGGCTTTCCCTGCTTTTTATTGCAGCCGAAAGCTTCAACCCCAAACCCGTCCAGGGGCAAGAACCTGCTCCCGGAGACCGATCCCGCGGGGGCAAGCTGTACGTCGCCTGGGACATGGCCTATGACAAGAACCTACCACAGACACGAAATCCCCTGTGGCCTGAAAATACGGCTTCCCGGGTTCCGAATGTGCTCACCTGGCGGTGTGTCAATTGCCACAGCTGGGACTATCGCGGCAGCAGCAGCAATACGCAAAGTTTTCTCTTTAAAAACCTGGATATCCCCGGTCTGTTTGGCATGATGGAAAAAACCCAGTCAGAGATCATCCCCTGGCTGACCGGTGAAAACAACCCCAACCACGACTTCTCCGCCTACCTGACGGAAAAGGACCTCAACGACCTGAGCGCCTTTTTGTCCACCGGGCTGGTCACCCCAAACCTGATCGCCAATGTCGAGACCAACCAGGCCTTTGGCAACCTGCAAGTGGGTGAAGACAGCTATGTCGAATTCTGCTCCTCCTGCCACGGAATGGAAGGCGAAAAGATCAACTATGGCACGACCGAAGTGCCCACATTTATGGGAGACATGGCCATGACCAATCCCTGGCGGGTCGCGCATATCGTTCGCTACGGGCATCTGGCTGCCAACGTGCCTCCAGCCGAAGCCCTGGGGCTGCCCTTCAGCCAGCAGATCGATATCATTGCCTATACGCAAACTTTGCCTACTGCCCTGACCATCACGGCGCCGGAATTCCTGGATATCGATTTCGACTCACAGGCCTCCACCAATCCGCTCGCCTTTGGCGCAATCCTGCTCACCCTGCTGATCTTTGGATCCGTGCTGTTTACTTTGCGAAACCGCAGCAAACCACTATAATTCCCAATCCGCCCTCATCCCGGAACAGGCAATGAAGAGAACACATTTATTCATACTTTTTGCGATAGGATTGCTCGCCAGTTTCAGCTTTTATTATTTCATTAGGTCCAATAACCAATCCCCCCTCGCTGAAACGCGCACCCCAGAACTGACGGCCGCTCCTGGGAAAATCACTTCCACTGCCGAAGAAGTTGTCCTCAGTATAACGGGCACGCCCGCTCCGCCCGTGGCGCAGGCAGCAACCCCGGAACTTTTAGCAACCCCAACTACAAATTGGCGTACCATCACCGACCCGCGCTTACTCTCCTCCGATTGGCGCAAGTGGCCCGTTATCCCGGACTATATTCCTCTCAGGTCGCTGCAAATTTACCAGGCCGCCCTGGATGCCGGGCGTGATCCCTACCGGTTCTCAAAAATTGGCGACTGCCAGAGCGTCAGCGGGATATTTTTCGGTGTGTTCGAAACCCGCCCCGATTATTCGCTGACCAAAAGGGTCTTCCAGGAATATCCGGAAGATGCCGCCTCAATTGCCTACTTCCCCGGTTCCTGGATGCGGGACAGCCTGGCCGTTGCAGACGGACTATCCGTGAACACCGTGTTATCTCCCCTGTGGTCCGACACGACAGCCTGCGAGCCCAACGAACATCCACTGGCCTGTGAGATCCGGGTATGGAATCCCAGCATCGTCATTATCAGCCTGGGGACGGTCTGGCAGCCCAATGCGGAGCAATCCTTTGAAACCCAGCTTCGAAAAGTGGTCCAGTACGCCATTGAACAGAATGTGCTCCCGATCCTGGTCACCAAGGCAGACAACGTCGAGAACAACAATTACTATCTCAACCAGATTATCACCCAGATCGCCCTGGAAGAACAGGTTCCCCTTTGGAATTTCTGGCTGTCAGTACAAAAACTCCCCTCACAGGGCATCGACAAAGACCACCTCAGCGAAGGCAGCAGCTCACCCGTAAAATATATTTATCTGACCGGCGACGGCTGGGAGATGAAATCGCTCACCGGTCTGCAGACCCTTCACTTCCTTCTGAAAACGCTTCAGCAGGAGGGGCTGGCCCCCACGGATCTTCCAACCCCGCCAGAGGGATAACTCTCTCTTGACACGCCTCTCAACCTGGGTTATGCTTTGCCCGCCTGGGTGGGTCCGGCGCGGCGGAACATTGTGAAACTTGTCAGGTCCGAGAGGAAGCAGCAATAAGCAATCGATTCTGGGTGCCGCCGGGTTTCCTGCTCAGGCATTTTTGTTCTCTCATCTCCATTTCCCGCCCCTCAGGTTCAAAGAACAATCTTCTGATAAAATATTTCTATGAAACAACTTCGTTTTATCCTCCCCATCCTTGCCATCCTCGTAGTTGCCCTGGTGATCCTCCTCAGCCCCACATCCCATCACATCACCATACTGGTGGAAGGCCAGGCGATGCCGCTAACCACCTCTGCCAACACCGTGCAGGAGGCATTGCAGGATACCGGGATCACCCTCTCACCTGAAGACCAGGTGACCCCCGATCTGAACACGCGCCTCAGCGAAGGCATGCAGATCGAGCTGATCCAGGCTTCCCGGATCACGCTGTTTGTGGACGGCGGGAAAAAGCACCTCACCACCATCTCGCGTATTCCGGCTGAGTGGCTCGATGAAATTGGCATTACGCTCCTTGAGGGAGATCAATTGGCCATCAATGGCGAAGCAGCCGGTCTCGACCAGCCAATCCCTTACCAGACGGCCATTTCTGCCGAAGTGGTCCGTTCAGTGCCCTTTTCTTTGGTGCATGCCGGAGAGCGCATATCCCTGCGGTCTGCCGCCCCCACCGTCGGCCAGGCTCTTTGGGAAGCAGGCTACATCCTTTCCGAGTCCGACCTGGTCGAACCAGCCCCGGAAACCCCGCTGACGGAATATCTCTCTGTGCAGCTGACCCCTGGAAAGCAGATCCAGGTAGAAACGGATGGCAAGCACCTCAACCTGACCACTTCCGCTAACTCCGTTGGGGAGGCACTCTCCCAGGTAGGGCTGTCGCTCCAGGGGCTGGATTACAGCATCCCGGACACCGACGCACCTCTTCCAACGGACGGGAACATCCAGATCGTCCGGGTGAAGGAAGATGTGCTCATCACCCAGGAGCCAATCGCGTTCACCACTACCTACCAGCCCGTCCCCGAACTGGAAATCGATAATTTCAACGTCATCCAGACCGGGCAAATCGGCGTGCAGGCGCAGCGGGTGCGCATCCGCTTTGAGAACGGGGAGGAAATTTCGCGCGAAGTCGAAGATCAATGGACGCTGATCGATCCGGTGGACCGCATCGAAGGCTACGGCACCCAGATCGTCATCCGCACTGAGATGACCGCTGACGGGCCGATTGAATATTGGCGCAAAGTCGAACTGTATGCCACCTCATATTCCCCATGCAACCTGGGTGTGGACTGGTGCGGTTACACCACCGCGGCTGGTGATACCATGCGCAAAGGGCTGGCCGGAGTCAAACCGGCCTGGTTCAGGGTGATGGTGGGACAATATGTGTACGTGCCCAATTATGGACCGGCGAAGATCTCAGATACCGGCGCAAGCATCAATAATTACTGGATCGACCTGGCCTACACCGATGAAGAATATATCGGGTGGCATACCTGGACACCGGTCTATTTCCTCACGCCTGTCCCTCCTGAAGAAAACATCCTGTATGTCCTCCCCTGAACGGAATGGCAAAATCCAGGCGGAATCCCGACAGCAGTTTTAAGAGTAGTACCGGACGGTGGTTGATCCTTTCCGGGTTGGGGCTGACCTTACTGATCATCGGGGGGATTGCATTTGCCCAACTGAAAGAATTCTGGCAGCAGCCCCTGGGTCCCAGCCTTGGATACGAAAACACCCCCACTTTCACATATCCCCCCGTGTCCATCGTCCAACTGCCAGGAGAGGAGGAGGAGATTGCCCTCCTCGCAGGTACACCCACCCCATTGACAGCAGCCAATGGCCCCACACCCACCCCTGTCAGCCTGCCTACCTTCACCCCAAACGCAGTTTGCAGCCCCGAAGCCGAGATGATCTTGCTGGCCATCGGGATCGACTACCGCCCCGGCACCTATACCTACGGGCTGGCCGATGTGATCCGCATTGTGCATGTCGATTTCAATTACCGGCGCATCTCTGTCCTTTCTTTACCCCGTGATACCTGGGTGGAAGTCCCGGATATTTCCGACCATTACGGCATCACCCATGCCAAGCTGAACCAGTCTTACTTTTACGGGACGCCTGCGATGGGCTATTACGACGGTCCTGGCGGCGGCGCCGGGCTGCTGGCCCGCACGCTGGACACCAACTTTGGCGTGCAGCCCCAGCATTACGGGGTCGTCAACATGCAGGTACTGATCGATATGATCGATGCCATCGGCGGGGTGGATATTTAT
>QKGK01000559.1 GCA_003250455.1 Chloroflexota bacterium
CCTTTAGCGAAGTAGGATACACCTACCTGCTGGAGAACTACTATCGCAAAACGGGCAGAGAATTTCAGGCCGCGCATCCCCCCGATCTGCTGTCCATCATCCGGTCGCTGTGCGAATATGAAGGGCGGGAATACCGCATGGATAACGATCTGATCGACGAGGCCAGCAAGAGTTATTTTGTGGACAGATAGAGGAAGAAAAAAGAATGCGAAAAGTCCGCCGTAAGGCGGACTTTTTTTCTGGCTGAGGGGTTTTTCCAGAGATTCTAAATAACACCTAGCACGCGCAGGAGTGCATACACCAGGATCGCCAGCATGATCCATAATGTCCTGCTGCGGAACAGGTTCTTAATAGAGCTGGTGAAAGCGCTGCGGTCGGTGATCTCGTAGCCGTATTTGGCCAGCTTGGCCAGCAGGGCCGGCCGGGTGGGTTCGGTCAGGGTGGTTTTATCCGGAAAGACCAGGGTGGGCACAGAGAGGTTGCCTTTGTTGATCCTGGAGACGACCTTCATCCCTTCTTCGCTCTTGTGGATGTTGACGTATCGGAAGGGCGCACCGGCAGCCCGGAGGATATCCTGCACCGGGCGCAGGTCTGCGCACATGGGATGGGCGTATACGATGATCTGATCGGTTTTCTCTTTTGCCATGGGGGAATTATACCTGTGTTTGAGGGTCGAACGAAGGCCTAGAAAATAAAAGAGACAACCACATAACGGTCTGCCTGATTCGGCACACCTTTTTGCCAGTTATCTCTTGGTTTTTAAAAATTGCGGTTTAGAAAAAGGCCATAAAACCAGAAAAAAGTGAGTCGCCATTGTCCCAAAGCCATTTGCCACCTACGCCTGCAACTACACAGCAGCAGCACAGCACCACAGCCACCACGGCAACAATGATGATCGTCCGTTTGTTGTCTTTTTCAGGTTTGGCTTCTTCAAAATCTACGTAATTGTTGTCATCCATGTTCATTATGAACTCCTTGTGAATAAGATCGATGATAAAGATAGACTTATTTTAACGGATATTCTTCTGTGCCGCCGCTTTTGCCAGCTTGCGATTTTCCCTTCGCCAGAAAAACCAGATCACCCAGGCGCCAAACATGACCAGCAGCACCCCCAATACCACCGGGATGAGTACCGCCATGATCGAGAGCACTGTGGAGACGATGTCTTCCAGAACACTGACGATGACATTGCCCGTGCCTGCCGTGGTGGCAGTCACCGCCGGACGCAGCGCGCCAGCCTTGGCGACATGCACGCTCCCCGCCACCAGCAGACCCGCCGCCAGGGACAGCACCGGGTGTACGTCGGTGATCGTCTCGGCGCTGGCGGCGAACAGGATCGCCCCGGCCACCGGGCGGACGACGGTCTGCACGATGTCGTTGGCGTGGTTGACCGCCGGGACCTTATCGGCGAAGAATTCCACCACCGAGAGCACCACCAGCAAGCCGATGATCCACCAGCTTGAAAGGGCCGTCCAGGGCTCTTCCAGGGTGATCAGGTTGGTGAACTTGGCCACCAGCGAAACGATCAGCATGGGGATATAGGCGTTCAAACCTGCCGAAGCGGATAATCCAAATGCAGAAAAAATGCCTTCCATAAAATTTAAGCTCCTTCCACTCATTAATTATACGTGGAAATAGCGGTTATGTTTCATTCAAATCAACGGCTTTGCCGTCCGGGAGTGGACGTTCGCTCAGGGAATGTGGAAGCCTTCCCATGTGCCGGTGAGCAGATAGCGGACAAAATCAAAAGACCCGATGTGCAAAAAGGCGATGATGAACCCTCCCAGCAGCCAGGGTGTCAGCTGAAGGAGGCGGTTGATCCGGTTCTCTCCGCCAAAAATGATCAACAGGATCATGCTGTAGAGCATTACCAGCAGCACGATGATCCCGGCTACACCGACGTAGGTGAGGGGCAGCAGCACCCAGACTTTTTCGGTAAGGATCAGCAGGGCCGCCGCCAGCCCCATGCCCACCATCCCGAGGAAGGAACCCCACCCCTGGAAGTAAGGGCGCGGGTCGTAGCGGTCCCAGACCGTCTGGTGGAAGGTGGGCAGCAGCATGGATGCCATCACCAGCCCCATGCCCATCCCGGTGAACAGGCGCAGGTTGTTGCTTGGCTCGTAGAGGGGGCCGTGGCCGAGGAAGAGCGCCAGGGCGGAGTTTGTCCCGTCCACGGCAAAGGCGAGGAAGAAGGCCCCTAGCACAAAGAGATGTTTTTTATCCGGCAGGCCGCCGCGGCGTTTGCCCAGCAGCATCTGGTAGAGGATTGCCAGCATGGCCCCCACGTACATCCCGGTGCAGCGGGCGCACAGGGCGATCGGTTCGCCGTTGATTTTGAAGCTGCGTTCGGGAATCTGGTGACACAGGGCGTAGCCGACGGCGTCGGCTTTGCCCATCAGCCCTGCGGGGGTGTTGAGCAGCCAGCCGACCAGCACCAGCACGGCAACAACTGCCAGCGTGGTGCGGGTGTTCCTGTGCTGGAAAAATGCCAGGCGTTTCTGGGCGGCGGTTTCGAGGGGGGCGCTCTCTTGGGAAAAGTTGGTCATACCGGTAATCTTTGGCTCGTAAATTCGAATATTGGGGACGATTGTATCATGGGAGGGGGAGATAGTAACCAGTAACCAGTAATTTGTGAACAGGACAATAGGAACCACAGATGCACACAGATGAACACGGATGGAGAGGCAGGTAACGTGTAACCAGTAATTTGTGAACAGGGACCGGGAAAGGAAGAAGCGGATGGTTCGATGCGCTCAGAAATATATGCACTCACTGTAAACTGTTGACTGTCAACTGTCAACTGTGCAGTCCCTCGGTGGCTGATCCCTGGTTACTGGGTGACTGATCAACCCATAAACTACCAAACTCTCCCCCATAATTTGATATAATGACCCTCTCGGAGTAAAACTTAACCTGCCTTTAGGAGAACCCTGTGACCGATCCAAGAATCCTCAAACACGCCGACATTTTGGTCAACTACTCCACCGACATCCAACCCGGCGACCGGGTGGTGATCGAATCCACCACTGCCGCCGAGCCGATGCTGGAAGCGCTCATTGAGCGCATCCTGGAAAACGGCGGATATCCCTACCTGATTACCAAACTGCCCAGAGAAGAAGCCATCTTCTACAAATATGCCAAAGATGCCCAGCTGGAGCAGACCCCTGAATTCCTCAAAATGGCTTACGAGCAGTTCGAAGCCCGCATCCGGCTGCACTCGCTGACAGACACCAAGCTGCTCGGCGATGTGGACCCGGCCAAGCAGGCCCTGCACGCCAAGGCGATGTCCCCGATCCTCTCCACGCAGATGCAGCGCGGCCACACCCGCGACCTCAAGTGGTGCACTACCCTCTACCCCACACAGGCCTACGCCGACGAAGCCGGTATGACCCTGGACGCATATAAAGACTTCATCTACGGCGCCATGCACGCCGACACGGATGACCCGGTTACCTATTGGCAGAAGGTCAGGGAAGAGCAGGCCCACTTTGCCCAGGTGATGGAAGGCCATGACAAGGTCGTGCTGCGCGGCCCGAATGTGGACCTGCGCCTCTCGATCAAAGGGCGCAAGTTCGTCAACGCTGCCGGCCTCAATAATATGCCCGACGGCGAGATCTTCACCGGCCCGGTGGAAAAATCGGTCAACGGCTGGGTGCGCTACACCTATCCCTCGATCACCGATGGGCGCGTGGTGGAAAATGTCGAGCTGGAGTTTGTCGAAGGCCAGGTGCTGCACGCCAAGTCCACCCGCAACCAGGACTTCCTGCTGCGCATGCTGGAGACCGATCCCGGCGCTCGCTACGTGGGCGAGTTTGCCATCGGCCTCAACTTCGAGATCAACAAGTTCACCGGCAACATCCTCTTCGACGAGAAGATCGGCGGTTCGTTCCATATGGCGCTGGGCGCAGGCTACCCTGAGACCGGCAGCCAGAACAAGAGCCGCATCCACTGGGACATGATCTGCGATATGCGCAAGGATTCCGAAATCCTGGTGGACGGCCAGGTGGTCTACAAGAACGGCAAGTTCATCGTCTAGGGGAAGCGGCCAAACATTTCAACT
This sequence comes from Chloroflexota bacterium, assembly GCA_003250455.1. Classification (GTDB taxonomy): domain Bacteria; phylum Chloroflexota; class Anaerolineae; order Anaerolineales; family UBA11579; genus UBA11579. The sequence continues at coordinate 4,061 of QKGK01000559.1, forward strand.
GGTTCAGCACAGCACTTTTCAATTCGCCAAATAACCCAATTTGGCGAATTGTTGTTTCCGGGAATGGAGAGAAAATCGAATGAAGAAATGTGCGATCTTACTGATTTTACTGCTGGCCCTCACCGCCTGCGCCCAAAAAGAGCCGGACACGCCCTTTTCTGATATTTCCCTCAGCCTGACCAGCCCGGCCTTCGCCGAAGGAGAGTCCATCCCGGCAATATATACCTGCAGCGGAGAGGATATTTCCCCCGAGCTGACCTGGTCCGAGCCGCCCGCCGGGACGCAGTCCTTTGCCCTGATCATGGACGACCCTGACGCGCCAGCCGGCACCTGGGTGCACTGGGTGTTATACAACCTCCCCGCCGGGACGCGCACCCTGCCGGAAGGCTACACGCCGGAAAGCGGCGTAACTGCCGGGAAGAACAGTTCTGGCCGCAGCAGTTATAACGGCCCATGCCCACCTTCCGGGCAGCACCGCTACTTCTTCAAACTGTACGCACTGGAAACCATATTGGAGGCTGATGCGGGACTGGACAAGTCCGGCCTGCTCACGCTGATGGAAGGGCATGTCCTGGGAGAAGGGCAGCTGATGGGCGTTTATCAGAAGCCGTAAGTATAATTTTTGATGTTTTACGTTTTGCAGGGGCGGGGTTCTAATCCCGCCCCTGCAATTTGTTTAGCCTAGATCAGTGAGGCTGCACCAATATAAGTCGTTGACGGACCAGGTATCCTACTGTACCGATCAAAGCAACAGCAACCACTACAACGATCAACACAAAACTGTTGTCTGTTTGCGGCGCTGTTTGGTTTGTAGTCAACAAGTTAAGGAGTGCGGCATCACCTTCCGGGCTGGAAGCATACCATTTACCGTCATATTCTGAGCCGTTGATTAACCCATCGTAATACACATACCCGCCCGAATTGCCACTCGGTAGGTAATAATGCAGCATATCCCAGGCCTCATAGGTGCCATCTTCCCATTGGCCATAGCGGACGATAGTGTAACCCTCATCTACACCTATACTGGGCTCTTGTACCTTTGAATTGGGGAAATCGCTGAAGCTGAAAAATTCCAGCAGGGAGGGATCGGTGACATCGATCTCATTTTCCAGGCCGCCGCCGCTGACCACTATTTTATCGAAAGACCCTTTTGCAAAAACCATCCGGGCAGATACTAACAACAGACCCAGCGCCACCGCGGCAACTATCAACATGTTCAGAAATTGAACTTTTTTCTTCATATTGATCCTTTTCCCTAATATAGAGAACGCCATTGTTGATCGCAGAAATTACGACCGGGAAAGATTGAAATAAAAGGCCCAATTTCGATTATACCAAGATATATGGATAATTATTATCAGGTTTACGCCGTTGTAAAAAAAACGCTGAAAATCAAGTATGTTTTTGGATGACGATCTTCGACGGCTTCTTCAAAATCCTGCTCACCTACGTCGTGCCTATCGGGTTTATCGCCTTTTTCGCCCTGGTTTACAGGGTGTGGAACAAAGGCGTCAACAGCTTTTCCGGCACGGGGTCGTAATTAGGAGGAGTGGATAGGTTTGAACCTCCAGCAGAGGACAAGAGCCTGCCTATTGATTTTTTTCGCAAGATGATTATGATAATTTTTAACCTGGTTATAATAAATTCAAGGAAAATCAATGAGTGAAACAAAATTCGGCCCCGACTTTTTCGAAGACCCTGATATCCTTAATGCCTACCTTTCATCCCGGCATCGTCCAAATAGTCCG
>QKGK01000471.1 GCA_003250455.1 Chloroflexota bacterium
GACAATCTTTGCGTTCGGGTCTAAAATCGATTCCACGATAAATGCTTCATCTGCCACTACAACAGAACCATCCGAAAGCTCTACATCTGATTCAAACAACCCGGCCCAGGATGGTCCAACGATGATGCTTCCATCCACCGAATGACAGGCAAAGCATCCGTTCTGATTCACGATCAGCTCGCCTCTATCCGCATTTGGCCCCGGATCGTCTGGGATCAGTGCAATCTGATCATCAATCCAGGTTACAAAATCACTCTGAGAAACGACTACAACCGGGGCAATCATATAGGCGTGGGAAGTGCCGCACAGTTCAGCACACCTTACTTTATAATCACCAATTTCTGAAGGGGTAACACGGTAATCAGTGGTCTGCCCGGGGACAATATCCTGCTTCACGCGAAATTCAGGCACCCAGAAAGAATGGATCACATCCTGCGATTTCATCTCCAGGTGGACCTGCTGGTCAACCGGCAAATAAAGCTCATTGGTCGAAATACCGTAATCCGGGTAAGTGAATTTCCACCCCCATTGGAATGCAGTCACCTGTACTTTCATTGCCTGGGGATCAACCCGCAAGGTATCTCCCAAAGCCCATGCGCCAACATAAGCCAATGCCAGCACCATCAACAATGGGATAAGAGTCCAGGTGATCTCCAGGCGAGTATTGCCCTCCATATGTTCCCCCTCACCCTCTTCACCCGGTTTTCGCCGGAACTTGACCAGACTATATACCAATGGAACAATGATTAATGAAAATAAAAACGAGATTACGATGATTTCTAGATTGAACAACCAGTCAATCATATTTGCTTGCGCACTGGCCTCTACCGGCATCAGATCGAGCGCATTCAAACCAAAATAGACTAATACGGTTGTCGCCAAAACCAATAACGCCACTATAATTATCTGCCGCATACTCTTCCTCACTCTGAAAATAATTCTTGACGGAGAACGCCTGAAATATTACAAATTGGGCCATTGTTATTTTGTCTAACTAAAGACAAAGAATCTTTCGTGCCAATTTAAATAATTAATTCAGACAAATTCGCTAAATTATACCAAAATAATTCGAGTTTGAATTATAATCCAAGAATGATTTTATGGTAAACTCATTTATCGCTTTTTATTCATATAACTGACTGCTTTTCACATTGAAATACCACTCTCAAAATTTTTCTGTAAAATAGAGACTATTCAGAAAATATTGTTTGATTGGTAGAAAACATAATAGGAGAAGAGAATGGGCAATAAGCTCAAAGAACTGGTCAAGGAACTGATCAAACAACCCATTACGAGAGTCATTATTATCATCGCAGTCCTTTCCGTTTTTGGCAGTGCCGGATGGGTATTGGCAAAGACACAGCAAGTCCCCGAACAACCAATAGAATTTCCCCATAACCGCCATGTTGCTCTGGGTGTTCAGTGCTTGTACTGCCACCCTGGTGCCTGGAAAAGTGAAACTGCCGGCATCCCAACACAAAACAAATGTTGGGGTTGCCATCAGCAAATCACAAAAGAAAGTGAGCAGTTGGATATCCTGAAGGAATTCGTCAAAAGCGGCGAACCAATTCAATGGGTACCCGTTGCCATCGTCCCCGATTTTGTCAAATTCAACCACCGTCCTCATATTGCTTATGGGTTAAACTGTGAAACCTGCCATGGCGAGATTGGGGAAATGACAGTTGCAGAACCACAGCCTGGTTTCAATATGGGCTGGTGCCTAAACTGCCATATCCAAGAATCGGGCGACAACCAGGAAATGTTCACCAAACTTACCGATTGTTATACCTGCCATCATTAGGCAAGGAAGGAAGAGGATATGACCAAGCCACAAATCTCTCGCCGAGATTTCATCAAGTTGGCAGGGGCAGGTGCAGCCACAACCGCAGTCCTTACTGGATGTGGTCCCGCCGCTCGCTATGTTACCCGGGAACCTTACGCCAAAATGCCGGAGTACACATACAACGGTGAGAGCACTTTTTTTGCCACCACCTGCCAGGAATGCGCTGCCGGGTGCGGAATTGTTGTCCGCACCTTCCAGGGGCGCGCTATTAAAGTTGAGGGGAACCCCTACCACCCGGTAAATGCCGGAAAGACCTGCGCCAGGGGTCAAGCCTCTATCCAGGGCTTATATAATCCCGATCGGGTCCAATTTGCCACCAGGCAAAACAGGAACAGCAACCTGAGTACCGAAGCGCTCACCTGGGACGAAGCGATCACCACGTTGACTGATGGTTTCAACAATGTGCAGCCTGGAGAAATCGCCATCTTGTTGGGCGAAACGTCAGACCATATTTTTGATCTTGCCAGTGAATTTTCTACTGCTTTGGGTGGCGATGCTCCAGTTCGATTTAGCGCTCTAAATATGTTTGAAGGAAGAAATACTTTACAAAAAGCCGCAGCAGATTTTTATGGGGCGGAAACGCTCCCGTATTTCAGGCTTGAGGATGCTGACCTGCTGCTATCATTTGGCGCCAGTTTCCTGGAAACCTGGGTATCTCCGGTAGCATTCACCCGACAATATGCCAGTTTCCGCAAAGGGAAAACCGAAAAACGCGGTTTCATGGTTCACTTCGAGCCTCGTATGTCCCAAACAGCTGCAGTTGCCGATATTTGGGTGCCGATCATTCCCGGTACCGAAGCCTACGCTGCCCTGGCATTGGGCAGAATAGCTGCCGAGAAGTTGGGGATCCTGCCTGCTGAATATGCAGATGTCGATGCTGTCCATTACGCCGAATTAGCCGGTGTGGAGATATCATTGCTTGACAAGATCGCCGACAAAATCGTGCTGGCAGAATCTCCCCTTGCCATCCCCGGCAACTGGGCATTAGGCCAAACTAATGGCATGGACAACGCCCTCTCAGTTTTTCTGTTGAATTTCCTCACCGAAACTGCAGGAAAACAGGGGAATGTATTCCTCGTCCCGGCAGGTGACCTCCCTGCTGCCGAACAACAGAATCCTTCCCTCAACGATTTAGAAACCCTCATCTCCAAAATGAAAGCCGGAGAGATCAAGCTGCTGCTGGTTCACGGTATCAACCCTGTCTTCGAGATTCCCCAGGCATTCGGCTTCAGCGAAGCCATGCAGAATGTAGAAACCATCTTCTCGTTTGCTTCCTTCCCGGATGAAACCGCTCTGATGTCAGATTTCATTCTGCCCGACCACACCAGCCTGGAATCCTGGGGTTACCGAACGGTGGACGTAGGAACGCAAAAGCAAGTCCTATCCGGTGTCCAACCGGTTGTAGTTCCCTTTTATGAAACCCAGGCAACTGGAGATGTCCTCCTGGCTGTGGCGAAAAATCTGGGTGGCAGCGTCGCCGAAGCCCTTCCCTATGAAGATGAGGTTGCATTTATTGAAGCAAAACTGTCCACCCTATTAGGAAAAGACAGCGAATTCATCCGGGCTGGCGACATTAAAACTTTCGGAGCACAGTTCCAGCAGTTTGGCGGATGGTGGCCCACCGATGCAGCTACCACGCGTGCCACAGCCTCACCTCAACCAATCCAGCCTGCGTCGCCAGAATATCAGGGGGAAGGAGAATTCCACCTGGTGCCCTTTATGTCCCCAATCCTGGCGGATAAAGGAGCCAACAAACCCTGGCTGCAGGAAACTCCTGACCCCAACACGACAGTCATGTGGAACACCTGGGTGGAAATCAACCCGCACACCGCAGAAGAGCTCGGGCTGCATGACGATGATATTGTCAAAATCATTTCCCCTCAGGGTGAGATCGAGGCTTCCGTGTACCTTTACCCCGCCATCCGCCCTGACACGATCGCCATCCCCTTTGGGCAGGGGCATACAGCTTATGGCAGGTACGCTGAAAACAGAGGCGCCAATCCTGCCGATCTGCTTGAAAAGAAGCTCAACGATGCTGGAGACCTGATTTACGCCACAACCAAGGTCAGGATTGAAAAAACCGGAAAATATAAGCAGCTCGCCCGGCTTGAAAGCCGGATTGGTGTATACGGAATTGAAGAATAGTAACCAGGAGCAGAAAGCGATTAGAAATGGAAAATAAGATACCGGAATACAAAGCGAATTTTGCGGAAGACGAACAGGGTAAGTGGGGGCTGGTTGTAGATAAAGACCTTTGCACGGGGTGCAACGCCTGTGTGGTTGCCTGCTCGATGGAAAATAATGTTTCCTTTGTAGGGGAAGATGATGCCGCATACGGGCGTGCAATGCACTGGATCAGGATCGAACGCTTTTGGGAAGGAGAATACCCCGAAGTCAAGAAAACGCCTTACGAACCGGTCATGTGCCAGCAGTGCGGCAGCGCCCCCTGCGAACCGGTTTGCCCGGTGTTTGCCGCTGTCCACAGCCCCTCAAACAATATTAACGCCCAGGTGTACAACCGCTGTGTTGGTACCCGATATTGTGCAAACAACTGCCCGTACCAGGTCAGGGTATTCAACTGGCGCGATTACGACCGCCCCACTCCCCTGGAAAATCAGCTCAACCCGGACGTCACCGTCCGGCGACGCGGCGTTATGGAAAAATGCACCTTCTGCATCCAGCGCATCCGCGACGTGGAAGACAAAGCCAAGAGCGAAGGACGGGAGTTAGCAGATGGTGAGGTCCAACCCGCCTGTGTACAGGCCTGCCCGGCCAATGCCCTGGTCTTTGGCCGTCTGGACAATCCCGAAAGCAAGGTCAGCCAAATGAGCAAGGACGACCGTGGAACAGAATTGCTGCCAGAGTTGGGCATCAGTCCTCGTGTGACCTACCTTGAGGTAAGGAAATAAGCATGGCCGTACAAGCTGAAAGCAAAAATTTACCCCACGAAGAAATCCACGGCGCAGAAAACCATCGGGAAAACCTGCTTCACGACCCAAAACCACGTAGCGAAATGAATGCGATGGTCATAGAAGCGATGCACACCACCCATTGGCGTTTCTGGGTAGCTGTGGGAATTTTAGGCGCAACGGTTTTGGTCTGCCTGGTTTACACCTGGTATTATCTCATTCGGGAAGGCCTCGGCGTTGCCGGTACCAACCGCCCGGTATACTGGGGGATATTCCTGGTAAATACAGTTTTCTGGATCGGTATCAGCCACGCGGGGACATTCGTCTCCGCCCTCCTTCGGGTCTTCAAAGCTGAATACCGCCGTCCGTTCACCCGTGCTGCAGAGTTGATGACCACCTTCGGACTTATCCAGGCTGGAATCAGCATTCTGATGCACATGGGCCGGGTTTGGCGCTTTTACTGGATGGTGCCATATCCAAACGAACGTATGCTGTGGCCAAATTTCCGTTCACCGCTGATGTGGGACCTGATGGCCATTACCACGTATTTGCTGGCCAGCACCATGTACCTGTTCCTCCCCCTGATTCCCGACCTGGCAATGGCTCGGGACCGTTCCACCGGATGGCGCAAAAAGCTTTACCGTGTCCTGGCTTTGGGTTTCCGCGGGACAGAATCCGAGTGGTCTAACCTGCATGCGGCATTGAATATCTTTGCCTTTGCCATTCTCCCCGTGATGTTCTCCGTGCATACCATTGTTTCATGGGACTTTGCAGTCGCCACCCGCCCTGGCTGGAACTCCACCATCTTTGGCCCTTATTTTGTGGTTGGTGCGCTGCACTCCGGTATTGCAGCGGTTGCCATGGTATTGATTGTGGTCAGGGCAACGATGAAAAACATGAAGTATTTCATCCGCAAAGAGCACTTCAGTGCTTTGGGCAACCTCATGCTGATTGTATCCATGGCGTGGGCATACTTCTTCTTCAATGATTTTTTGGTTCAGTGGTACGGTGGAGATAAATGGACGCACTTCCTCCTTCATTGGCATGA
>QKGK01000347.1 GCA_003250455.1 Chloroflexota bacterium
ACAGGGGAACTCTTCCGGGTTAGGGTCCGTGGCTATTGACCAGAGCCGGTCAAACTCCTGCAAGTATGCCGCGGCAATCTCGGCATTGTCGATAACCACTATATTCTCATCATTGCTCTGATCGGCGTTATTGGAGAAGTTGAACGATCCTGTTACCACGATATGCTCGTCGATGACAAACACTTTGTGGTGCATCGTCCGGGGGTTGCCATCCTGCCGCATAGGCAAACCGGCGCAGAACAGATAACTCAGCTCGCTGTACTCGGTCTCAGACCCGCGGGTTTCAAAGATCCCGGCTACATCCACCCCATTTACCGCTCGCCGCAGTATCGTCCCGCCCATATCGTCCTGGGTGAAGGAAAAGGCCATAAAACGGATCTCCGACTGCGCCGTGCCCAGCAGTTCCGCCAGGTAAGTTGCCACCTCGTCCTCCGCTCCAAAGCGCACCGCAACCTTTGTTCCATTGATGACAATATCCTGCTGGGCTACCGTGGAAGGGGAGGTCGGGCCAAATTCATCGTCATCCCACATTTCCGAAAACTCTCTTTCAAAAATGCGGGCAGCAGCCCTGGATTTCAGCACGATCACGTTATTATTGTTATACAGTGTGCCGTTCACCGTGATGTTCGTTGAGCCAGTCCAGACGATCGTTTGGTCGAAGATCCAGAATTTGTTGTGCATCAGCGCGCCGCGATGGTCGTCTTTTACCTCTATCCCGGCATCTTCTAGCATGGCAAATTGCCCATGCCCGTCCTCCTCATCGGCCTCAATACCATACTCGTCGTCTGTGACCCATTGCACTTCCACACCGCGGGCATCGGCCGCGATCAATGCCTCAGCAACGGCATCCAGGTTGAACTCAAAAGAAGCAATATGAATCGTAGATTGCGCCGCATTGATATAATCGATCAGCGCCGCTTCGATATAGTTATCCTCGTTACCCGGATCGGTGAAATACACTTCCCACCAATCGCCTGTCGTCGCGTCTTCGTTTACCGGTGAGGATGTCGGATTCCCGCTATCTGGGGTATCCGCTGTATCCGGGTTTGGTGTGGTCATGAACACGCGCGAGCCCAAAATAGGCTCCAGCATATCATCTACAGCCACAGGATCAATGAATCCAAACACGCCAAGAACCAAAACAAGAATAAATACGATCGAAATAATCTGCCTTGTCCTCGAATTACTGGTGGTTGTCTGCTTCTTTGCCATCCACATCTCCTTCTAAGAATATCTTCAATGCTTGGATAAAATCGGATGGGTCGCTTCGCCCCATCAACATCGCTTGTAATTTTTGGTGGTCCGGTTCTGCAAAAGATTCCCCGTACATCACCCGGGCTTGTTCAATGATCTTGTCGAGCAGTTCTGGGGCTGCCACCTGGTCCGCTATTGCCTGGTTGACATACCGCGCCAGCCGGCGAACCGCCTTGAGCCGGGGATACATGCTTTCGTCAGCGGCTGCATCATCCAGGTCTTCGGTGCTGGTGACAATATTCCGCACCCGGTCTTCTGCCCATTTGAGAAATACCTTTGCGCTGGTATCGTCCAGGTTAGTGGTAAGGTTCTCATTCCCATACAAACCTTCAATCTCTCGCTGGAGACGTTTTTCCATCCGGTTGTCTTTCATTCCTTTTGGCATGGGCTGCTCCTCTGCGGGTGGCTGCTCTTCGGGTGCTTCTTTTCCAAATAATTTGCGGAATAATTTCTTCATTGCTTTACCTCGCTGCACATTATACTTGAGGAATTCGACTTTACCATTATGGATATGGCAACCTCCAATATTCCACGGCTGTCAATATTTCCTGTATATTCGTTTTTTCCATTCACCTGACAAATCTGTAATCTTTGTCCAAATTCGTTTCCCAATCATGGGTTCTTCACTATAATAAAGAACAGAAGAGAGTCGTCTATATATGCAACTGGGTATTTTATTTCATCTGCTTCCTTATATCATTTCTTTTCTCATCTCATTTTCAATCGGTCTGATCACCTGGCAGCGCCGTGTAGTGAGGGGAGTAAGGGTATATTCCTTCTTGGCTTTCAGCCAATGCACGATTTCATTTGGCTACATCATGGAGCTGACCTCTTCCACCCTGAATGGTAAGATCCTTTGGGATGATTTCCAGTGGGTTGGCTTCATCCTCTGGGTAGTTCTCTTTCCCTTGTTTGCCGTCCAGTTCACGCAGGACAAACGCCTGGATAAACCACTCACCTATTTACTCCTTGCCATTATCCCCCTGTCTTTCACTTTGCTGGTATTCACAAACCCAAGTCATGGCCTGATCCATAGCAATGAATCCCTGATCCCCGGGAGCCCATTCGATGCCCTGACGTATGATTTCACTCCTGCAGTGTGGATATTTGCCATTTACAGCTATGTGATCCTGATGGTTTCCTTTGCCAGGTTATTGTTGGACTTCTTTATAACTGCCCCCATTTACCGTGCTCAGGTTGCCGCGGTGATCATCGGCGCGGGGATTCCCATTTTCACAACCATATTGGTGCTTCTCGGGATCAATTTCGGAACCCAACGCGATATTTCACCGATCACCCTGGCAATCGGCAATATCTTCGTTTCCTGGGGGCTGCTCCGCTACCAATTGTTCGATGTCGTCCCAGTTGCCTGGGATGTGGTCATCCAGACCATGGATGACCTGGTCATCGTGCTCGACCCCCACTTTCGTATTCTGGGGCTGAACAATATCGCCAAAAAACTGTTTGAACTAAATGACGTATCCATTGTCGGAAAATCCGCTGAAGAGGTCTTTGGCCAGTGGTGGCCGCAACTCTCCACCCTGGAAAACACCGACGAGGGGCAAATGGAACTGGAAATTAATTTCCAGGGAGAGGAAAGGGTGATCGACATCCACGTCTCCCCGCTGCGAGACCAGCACGATTATCAGATCGGCAGAGTCTATGTAGCGCGCAATATATCCGACCTAAAAACCATGGAATATGAGCTGCGTGTGCTCAACGGCAGGCTGGAAGAACTGGTGTCGGAACGCACTCAGGAATTGGAAGATGCCTATTATTCCACGCTGGAAGGATGGGCCAAAGCCCTCGAAATTCGCGACAAAGAAACCGAGGGGCATTCCCGGCGCGTCACCGACCTGGTAGAAAAAATGGCCCGGGAAGTAGGTTTTAATTCCCAGGAGATCGAGGACATTCGCCGGGGTGCATTACTGCACGATATTGGCAAAATGGCAATTTCCGACGAGATCCTGCATAAACCCGGCCCTCTCACGCCAGAAGAACGGCTCACCATGCAGCAGCATCCGCTGATTGCCAAAGAACTGCTTTCCCACATCACATTTTTGCAGAAAGCCCTGGAGATCCCCTGTGCCCACCATGAACGTTGGGATGGAAAGGGATACCCCAATGGACTTAAAGGGGAAGAGATTCCACTTTCTGCGCGCATCTTCACCTATATCGATCACTGGGATGCCCTGCTCTCCGACCGGCCTTACCGCAAGGCATGGTCGCGTGAGGAGACCACCGACTACATTCAGGAAAACGCCGGGACGATCTTTGACCCCGCCTTGCTGGAAATTTTCTTCAGCATCATCGAACAGGAAAAATAATTCTTTTTCTCTCTCTCTTCATTTTTTCTTGCGATCAACAAATGTCAAGCGGATTATGCTTGACTCAGAACATTTGTTCTAATACAATTTAAATACCACTTTTCCTACCCGCCCCACGGATGGTCATGATGAAATATGAAGAATGGATTCTATACGAAGAAAAACGGTTGAGCCAGCCTGCGCCAAACACTTGGGTATCCCTGGAACCTGCAGTTTTCCCTTCACCCCCTGCAAAAGAAGACAAACCCCATGTGTGGACATTAATCGTGCAGGTTTTTAATTCGCAGCGCATCTGATTCAAAAGATTGGGACCGATTCAGACAGCCCGAAAACCAGTTGACACGCTTTGGTGCTTTGTGCTACACTCTAAAATGCTTGAAATAAGACAGAAGTTCCATAGAAAGACCCCCTCTTGATTTGGAACCCATGCAAGTCCAAGCGTCAACTTTTGAGAAAGGAGTTCCAAATCGTGTCTGAAACAAAAGAAACTGGTACAGTAAAATGGTTCAACAGCCAAAAAGGTTATGGATTCATTGAACGCGACAACGGCGCAGGCGATGTGTTCGTACACTTCAGCGCTATCGTCGAGGAAGGATTCAAAAACCTGAATGAAGGCGAGCAGGTTGAATTCGTTGTCCGTAAGGGCGACAAAGGGCCCCAGGCCCAGGAAGTCCGCAAGATCTAGACTTTAATAAATCTGTACCCATAAAACAGGCTGGGAATCCCAGCCTGTTTTTTTTTGTGAATTTGAGACGGATCAGCAGATCAGGGAAGCTTCCGGCTTTTTAGCCAGGCCGCCAGCGTCTCCCGGATGCTCTCCGCCGTGTGCCCGACAAAATCATCTTTGGTGCCGGCCAGGAACCCCCACAGGTCATAATATTCCAGCACATGATACCACTCCAGGCCAACCGGTTCGATGCCCAAACGCGCGCAAAAGCGTTCTTCAAGCCCCCTGCCGCGCAGTTCCCGGTGAATGAACAACGGCAGCAAAAACTCGAACAGCGGATCACCAAAGCTGGCATTTGCAAAATCGATCACCCCAACCAGCTTGCCCTCCCGTGCAATGAAGTTATCCGGATATAGATCTCCGTTACTGAAGCGTAGTTGCGGCAGCGGTGGGAGTTCGAGCTTTAACTCCTGGTAGACCTTGCGCGCTACCAGGTCGTTGAACGGCTTTAATTTCTGGTAGGCGTGGTCCAGCAAATCTTCTGCGCTGGAACGGTCCACCCAGGCTGGTAAATTCTCCAGCACTTCCTCCGGCAGGGAGAGCAGCCGGATGGCGGAATCGATGTATAAGTCCTCCGCCCAGGCTTCACCCGCCAGCAGCGGCTTGAGCAGCGTTTCGCCCTCAATAAAATCCATAAAGTAGCACGGCTGGCCGAAGGTTTTGCCTTTCTTATCCAGGCCGTATACGCCTGGGGTCGGCACCTCCACATTCTGCAAGACCTCCAGCACTTTATATTCCCGCGCACTGGTACGGCTGTGCATCCGGAATACGAAAGACCTCGGCTCATCCCCCACAAGCAGGTCAAAACGCCATGGAGCTTCACGGGTGCTTTTCCGCAGCATCTCAAACCGCTGGATGACCACTTCTTCCCCTAACGCAGTGGAGAAATATATTTTAAATTTATCCAGATGATTCTGCGGGTTCTGCATACCCACTCCGGAAATCAATCAAATATGGAGAACTTCATTATACATTTCTGTGATAATTTTGGCAGATTATTCCTTTTAGTTTTTTCCCGTTTATTCTCCCCTCTCATTTTTCTGGATTCCAGCGTGTGCGGGAATGATCTCTGTTTTTTTACGTGTCTTTCCCGCTTGGGTCTGGCGAGAATCCACCCATAGTGTTAACGAAAACCGCCTGCGGTCAGGAATCAACCGCAGGCGGAAACGATTTTGTCCCAGTAATCCTACTCCCCGGCCGCGGCCCGCATCGCCCGCCACACCCGTTCCGGGGTAGCCGGGTTTTGGCTCAGGTCTGCGCCGCTGGCATGCATGATGGCGTTCCCGATTGCCGGGGCAACCCCGTCCATGGGGATCTCGGCGACCGCCTTGACCCCAAACGGGTGGCTGGGCTCAAAGGTCTCCACAAAGATAGTCTCCAGTTCGGGCATCTCGTGGGCGGCAAAGATATGGTAATCCGAAAAATCCCGCTCCCGGATATTTCCCTTTTCGTCGTAGAGCATTTCTTCGCTGACACCATA
>QKGK01000586.1 GCA_003250455.1 Chloroflexota bacterium
TATGTATGGGCTGCTGGCAGTCATCTTCAAAAAACGCTGGATCACCATCACATTGTCCTTGATCATTTCCATGATCGGCCTCTCCCGAGTATTTTTGGGGGAGCATTTCATTACGGACGTACTTGGCGGCTGGCTGCTGGGCGGGTTGATGCTGTTCGGTTTCGTCAAGCTGGAACCGAAGGTAAAAGCCTGGTTCTCCGGTAAATCCTTTGCCGCCAAATCGCTGGCCGTATTAAGTTTCACACTCGCATTCAGCCTCCTTTCCATCGCGGTGACCTCCATACCCGCCGGATACCAGCTGCCGCAGGAGTGGACACAAAACGCCCTGACCGCCTTCCCGGAAGAAACGATTGACCCGCTGAATCCCAATAACCTGATCACCAGCATGGCAACCCTGTTTGGGTTATCGGCAGGTTACTTTTGGGTCGAGTCACGGGGTGGCTTTAACGCCGCCTCCGAAAGTTGGGGGAAGCGCGCTTTGCGTTTTGTCATCGGCCTGCTGGGGGTGGTGATCTTCTGGATGGGGCTGGGGGCGGTCTTCCCTGATGAGCCCAAATTACTGGGCTGGCTGCTGCGCTTCTTGCGTTACACGCTGGTGGGTGGGTGGCTCACCGGAGGCGCGCCGATGCTGTTCATCCGCTTGGGGTTGGCGAGACCAAAAAAGCGATAAGCGAACAGCACACATTCAGATCTCAAAGAGACAGGCTTCCCTGTCTCTTTTTTTGATCCACTCTTTCGATAAAAATTTCAGAAGCGCTTGCCTTTGCATCGGATTTTCTATATGATAATTATAGAATTATGGCGGCGATGAACCAAGGGATAAATTTGGTTGCTTGCTCCTGCTTCATTCATTCGATCAACTCCTCAGGAAACAATCCCTGGAAGCCAATAACGAAACCAGCCTTATAGCTGGTTTTTTTGTTAAGGAGGTGGAGAAAGAAAATTATGCCATCAGCTGTGAAAGAACCAAATATCCACTAAATTTTTAAATCTTTATAGGAGAAAAAAATGAAACGTTCGATCAAACTCATCTTGGGCCTGGTACTGGTATTTGCCTTCACATCTGCTCTCCCTGCGATGGGACAGGTACCTGCCTGTGGGATGTCCGGGACGCAATCCAGTGGTGCAGAATTCTGCATCGAAATGCCCCCTGAAGGAACCTGGAACGGCGCTCTGGTGATTTTTGCTCATGGATATGTGTCTGCTGCTGAGCCGATCGGCATCCCCTGGAACCAGCTATACTTGCCGGATGGTGCTGGGGGAACGGTTTACATGCCCGATCTGGTCAATGGGCTTGGATTTGCCTTCGCCACCACCAGCTATAGTGTGAATGGTCTGGCAGTCAAGGAGGGTGTTGCAGATATCGTTGACCTGGCCAGCATTTTCCAGAGCAATATTTCCTCACCTTCCCCAATTCCGGTATTCTTGGTGGGTGCTTCGGAAGGCAGCCTGATCACCACCTTGGCAATAGAAAACCACCCTCAAGTGTTTACAGGTGGGCTGGCTATGTGCGGCCCGATCGGCAGTTTCACCGGCCAGATCAATTACTGGGGAGACTTCAGAGTCGTATTCGACTACTTTATGGATACACCCGATTTTGATATCCTGCCAGGCAATGCTGACAGCATCCCCGCAGTGTTGATGAATAAATGGGATACAAAATTTGTACCGCTCATATTAAACACGCTGGCCGCTAACCCATTCAAAACCCAGCAATTGATGAATGTCACCGGTGCGCCGTTTGACCCGTCCTTCCTCGATTTAACTATCGGTTTGAGTACCGAAGGTATACTGTGGTACAACGTATTTGCTACCGAGGACGCAATTGGGAAACTAGGCGGGCGTCCGTTCGAGAACTTTAACACAGTGTATGCTGGATCGTTCGATGACGATGCTCTCAACGCAGGTGTGAAACGCTTTAAGGCGCAGGCAGCCGCGCTGGAAGAGATCGCCAACTACTATGAGACCTCCGGTGTTTTGCTGCGTCCACTGGTGACCATGCACACCACCGGTGACCCGATCGTTCCCTACTGGCATCAGCAGCAATATTGGGACAAAGTACTGGCACAAAATCCTTTTTACCCGGTTAAATCTTTTACGATTGATCGATACGGCCACTGCAGCTTTACTGCCGGTGAAGTACTGAGTGCATTCTCGGCTTTGGTAACTCCCTAGAGCAGCCTAGCGGCTCAAAGCTTTATGCTTTGAGCCGCTTTTATTTAACCCCTTAGGGGAAGAGGACCGCAAGCCCGAAACAAAAAAAACACGGGTTATGCCTGTGGAAGCCAAAGGCTAATAGCGTAAGAATTTAGAAATGAGGTGTAGAGGAAGAAGAAAACACTAAAAGTAAAAAAGGGGGCAAAAAAAATGGTTTCCCGCTAGAAGCATGCGGGAAAGACACAAAAAAGGAAAAAAATATGTCACTCCCGCGCAGGCGGGAGTCCAGAAAAGGAAGAGTATGAGAATGGAGAAGAGGGCAGTGGGGAAAAGGGCCGCGCATGTACCAGGCTTGAATGAAATGGCTAACAGAGGCTGATAGCCTAAGCTTAAAGCTTCTGGTCACGCTGCCGGCTATGCCGGCGTCTTGACTATCCGGGGCTATTGGCCAAAATCCAGAAATCCTTCTTGACAAAATAGAACAAATTTTCTATAATATTCTTGGAGGTGTTCCATGAATGGAAAGAAACCCAATAAAGGCGAACAAAAGCTGTATCAATTCATGCAAACCTATTACACGCAAAATGGCTATACCCCTTCCTACCAGGAAATGGTCAATCACACCGCGGCAAAAACCAAGTCCCACATTGCCCACCAGCTCAAGAACCTGGAGAACGCCGGGTGGATCGAAAAGACGCCCAACCTGCCGCGGGCCATCCGCCTCAACAAAACCCTCCACGAAGCGCCGGCAACCAACCGCAAGCACATCCGCCTGGTGGGCGTGATCCAGGCCGGCGCGCCGATCCCCATTCCAGGCTCGGATTTTGCCATGTTCCTCCCCGATGAAGATATCGACGTAGGCAACATGCTGCCCGAGCAGGCCCGCAGGAAAGACCTGTTTGCCCTGCGCGTGCAGGGTGATTCGATGATCGATTCCAACATCCGGGACCAGGATCTGGTGATCATGGAACATACCAGCCAGGCCCGCAACGGCGAGATGGTAGCCGCCTGGCTGCTGGATAATGAAGAGACCACGCTCAAACACTTCTACAAAGAGAAAGACCGCATCCGCCTGCAGCCTGCCAACCCGCAGTTCAAGCCGATCTACTGCCAGCCGCATCAGGTGCAGGTGCAGGGACGCGTACTGATGGTGATCCGCAGCTGCTGAGCTGCCATCAAAAATATATTTCTAAAAAACAGCCGCTGAACTTCAGCGGCTGTTTGCCTGGGCGCTATTGCATCTGGATCGGGGGCATTTTCCCTTGAGGGGCCCGTTTGACCGGCCACAAATATGACATAGCCGCCTCAGCATCCACCGGGATCGGATCAGGAAAGAACACATCAGAAACAGGGTGTTCAACAGATGGCTGCCCCAACGATCCTCTCCCCCCTCCCCGGCCTGTATAGCCGTCTTTCGTCTTCCAGCCATAATCCACCAGCACATGATCAATCTGGGTTACCCCATCCTGCCCCAGATCATCTCTGGCGACTGCCTGCAGCGAAACAACCTGACCCCGCAGGGCAAATGTATTCCACGTATATGCCCAGCCATCCCCCGGGTTTGTATCAATCTTCAGAACATGCCAGCTGTCATCGTAGTACGCCCTATAGACCACCCGGACAATGTCCCCGTCCAGGGAAGATGAATCCACATCCAGTACCGCCGACCGGTAATCCAGGATGCCATAATTTCCCGCCGGTTTGAAGTTGACGCTTACACGCTCTCCCAGCCGATAGTTGGCCACATTATAGGCGGTGTTGTTCAGAGTGAGCGTGTTATAAGCAGAATTTGGAGAGCCCACATCCACCCCGGTCGGCGTTCCCGCATACAAGACATTGGGATTCGACCAATAATTGATCCGGGTGGTGCAAAATTCACATGGGTATGCCATCACTGTGTAATATTCTCCCCCCTGCAGCCAGTAACCAAAGGAATAATCGCCATAACAAAACGGGATTGTTCCACCATCAGTATTATCCCGGTCATGGCAGGCTCCCATATTATGGCCCATCTCATGCTGCACGGTGAAGGACGAAGCTCCGGTGCAGTTCCAATGTTCCACCGAATATCCAACTGCCTCATCATCCGGGTCTCCGCCCAAAAAACCCAAACCGCAGTAGGTGTAAGGCAAATTGGTAACCATAAAAACCAAATCCGCATTGTTTGTATCACGGAAATTACGTGCATCGGCCAGATAGTTGGCGTTCACAGGGTCAGTATCATAATGTCCAAACGCGAGCCGGTATAACGCATAACTCCATATTACTTGTGCATCTGCAGGATCATTTGGGTCATAACCTGGCACATCCTCTTCGTAATTGACCAACGCCATCCCTGCCAGGCGCACCCGCTGGATCACTCCGCTGTTGGCATACCCAAGATTGGTCGATTCAATACTGGCCAAAATGCGCGCTTCGATCGCCGAAACGCCGCCCACCGCGTCCCTGGCGGCGGGCGTGTACACCGCCAGTATATCAATATCGTCCCCGGTATCCGCCAGAGGAGCTGCCTCAGCCGGAGCCACAGCATCCGCATCTGGGGCAGGTGCGGACGGCATGGAATCCGGATAGCGCGAGGAATCGACTTCTACGATCAGGTGCCCGCCGTTCTGGTAGCGCACCTCATAGGTATTCAGGCCATCCTGCAGGTAGGCATGCATTACCTCTTTGTTCACCAACAGTACGAACTCGCTCACGGCCCCCTCGCTGACCTTGCCATAGATCCCCACCGCCCCGTTCAACAAGGCATCCACCCCCTGGATATAAGCCGGGTAGCGCACGTCCGGGAACAGGTTGAAGGTGAAATCCGGCTGCATTTCCCCATCCGTTTGCGACCAGGAACTGGCCATCTGGGCGACCAGGTCTAGATCCACTTCTGCCCACCGGGCGCGGATCACTTCACCGTTATAGTCTGCCGCCAGGTCAATTTGCGCCGCGTTTGGATCCGCCTCTGAGAACAGGTTGGGCAGGATTTCCTGTGCGCTGACTGGCAGGACAGATAACCCACTTAATACAAATACAATCCCGGCAAACCGGATGAGGTGTTTCCAGAAACCGCTTCGAAAGTTTTGCATTGCTATCTCCCTTGCTTCAATCTATGAAAAGGCCATTGCTCACCCCCAAGGGTGAATCCCGCATCTTCATTATATAAATCCAGAATTAAATAAACAAGCCCCAAAATTCATTGGGGCTTGCTCTTACCAAATAGAGTTTACGAAGTAAACTTTTAAACAATGACACAGGGTGTCATTGTCAATCTTCATCCTCTTTTTCGCGCGCAAGTGCGTCCACAATCTCCTGCTGGATATGCGCCGGAACCCGGTCGTAGCGTGCTTCTTCCATGGAGAAGACCCCGCGGCCGCCGGTCATTGAGCGCAAATCGGTGGTATAGCGCAGCATCTCTGCCAGCGGCACAAAGGCATTCACCACAGAGCGGCCTTTCTCGGTATCCATCCCCTGGACGCGCGCCCGGCGGGTGTTCAGGTCACCAAGTACATCGCCCATATATTCTTCAGGGACGACCACACGCACCAGCATGACCGGCTCAAACAGTACCGGACCCGCCGCCCGGATGGCTTTCTTGAAGGCCTCACGTCCGGCAATTTCAAACGCCACCGGTTTC
>QKGK01000420.1 GCA_003250455.1 Chloroflexota bacterium
CCGCAACAAACACCGCATCGCCGCTTCTGATCACCTGCTTGTACACATCTACCTGGTCAATTGGAACCGAAAACCCCTCTGCCTGAATGCCAATTCTGCTGGCGATGTTTTTCATCAGGTGGTTGCGCACGGGTTGTGAGATGGTCTGGAAAACCAGGTTATGGGTATCTTTGTCGATCATGGCGATCCCGCCGCGCAGGCCCAGATCCTGGATCTGGTCTTTGAACGTTCGGAACACTTCTTCTTCGGTGCGGGAAGCCGTTTGCAGCAGGTGGGCAGCCGAATTCAGGGCAGTGAGCAGTTTTTGTTGTGTGGTGGTATCCTGGGAGAGGAGCGTTTTCATTTCATCTCTCCCAATTTGTTTGCCAGGCACACCTGATTTTTGCCTTCTTTTTTTGCACAGAACATGGCCAGGTCCGCCATATGATACAGTTCCTCAAGTGTGCTTGCGTCCTGCGGATATTCCGCAAGCCCAATGCTGACGGTTCCGCCAGGGGCGGCTATATCGATAAATGCCTGTTCAACCGTCCCCCGAATGCGTTCCGCCAGCTCGCTCCCACCGATTTTGATCGTGTGCGGCAGAATGACGCTGAATTCCTCGCCGCCGATCCGGGAGACCAGGTCGGGCTGACGCACACTATTGAGCAGCAGGTTGGCAATCTGTTTTAAGTGCTCATCTCCCTTGCTGTGTCCATATTTATCGTTAAATAGCTTAAAGTCATCCACGTCGATCATCAGCAGGCTGATCGAAAATTCATATCGCTGCGCCCGGCCAATTTCGTCGGTCAGCCTTTCATCAAATGCCCGCCGGTTGAGCAGCCCGGTGAGGCTGTCGGTGCGGGCCATATATTCCATCTTTGCCAGCAGCTGGGTATTTTTTATCGCAATTGCAGCCTGAGCGGCCAGCAGTTCCAGGATCTCCAGGTCTTCGTGGTTGTATGCCCCAACCTGGTACGATTGCGCCGAAAGCATACCGATGATCTCTCCCCCGGATTTCAGCGGGACAGCGATTAGGGAGCGCACCTCATCTTTGTGACCAAAATGCTGCCCAGTGAACGTGGTTTCCTGGATGATATCTTCCACCAATTTGGATTTTCCGGAACCAATGATCTCGCCGCTCAATCCTTGATCTCTGGGGATGACCATGTTCTTATTTCGCCCGCCTCTATCGATCAGGTAAACTCCCTCAATAGAGTTCTCCTGCTCGTTCAGCAGGGAAATGATAAAGGATTCGCAGGGCATTAGCTCGCTTGCGGCCCGGTGGATGGCGGTGAAGATCTCTTCCGGGTCGGTGATCGCCCGGATGATATCCTGTGAAGTCTGGTATAGGATCAATCGCCTTTTGATTGCCTGCGTGGACACCTGAAACAACAGGGCGTTTTCTATGGCAATCGCAACATGGTCTGCAAACGCCGTGACTACCCGGATATGCTGCTCCGAAAAACTGTTTTTCTGGGTGCTGTCAACCGACATCATCCCGATGATGCGGTACTGGTAGATCAGCGGGACCCCCAGCCAGGATTGAATATGGTTGTGGGGAACCTCATTGAAGATGGGGTAGCTTTCAGGGGCGTTTGTTAAAATATGCGGCCGGCCCTCTTGCATCACACTCGTGTTTGGGTTATCGCCAGGAATGGGAAACCTCACTCCCAGCACATCCTCTGGACGCTCCCAACCGCTGCCGCCTATCACCTCCAGGTAATGATCCTCACGCAGCAGCATCACGGATGCGGAATCGTGCGGGATGATGTTTTGTAATTCCGCCAGGATCTTTTGGATGGTTTCCTGAAGGTCTAGCGAGGAGATCACCGAGACGCTTGCCTGCCGCACGGTTTCTGCTTCCACGATCCGCTGACGTTCAAACTCGTATATTATTTGAGTCTGCTTGAAAACAGCCGACAAAATGGCAAATGCAGAAGTCATCCCAAAGTAGATCAGATAGACCGTATAATCGGGCTGCCCATTTCGATAGAAGAACAGGTCAACCACTGGAGGAATAAAAATGGTGGCCAATACCAGGGGGGCGAAGCGGCTGATCAGAATTCTCCCAATTAGCAACGTGACCGGGTAATACACCACAAATATATCTGAAAGCCCAAAGTTGATCGTTTCCCAAATCCCTAATAAGTACAGCAGTGTCACCAAAGTATACCGGGCGGCGTTGTAATAACCCTTGCGGGTCAGTAAATAGGCCAGCAGCATGATGATATAAGGGAGCAGGATTCTGTCCCATATATTTAGAACTTGCAGCTGTGTGATCATTAGCACAGCCAAAATGAGGATCAGAGCAGACAAGACCAGAACAGAGGAAACCAATATCACACCCAAGTAGTAATCTCGCTGGTCTTGGGTCGATGAAAGTGTTTTGGGGAACAGGTATTTTTGCCAGAGGTGAATGATAGAATTCATTATAGAAGCACCATTATCCATCCATTATATCGGAGATTTACCTCTTCTCTACTATTATTTATGTAAGGTTTCAAATAGGTGATATTTCCTAATCCCGGGCAAAATGAGGGTTTGTTATCCTTTTTTAACAGAAAGATTTGCGAGCCAAACTTCGGTATAATAGGGGTGCCAAGTAGATCGCCGAAAGTTTTTAAAAAAGCAAATCAGTCTTTTCCAACAATTTAGCTTGGAAGTATAAGCGGATCAGACGGCGATTTATTAATAGTAATCGCATAAGAGCGCTATATTTTTGATTTATTTTCGAGCGATTATTTATATCTTCGTAGGTGAGTGAACATGAATATATTGGATCGGATCAAAGCAGTCTTTACACCCAGACGGTTGCGGTTTCTGCGTGAATATTTCACCGGATACCTGTTCATAACGCCCGCAGTTTTTCTCATCTTTTTGTTTGGCATCTTCCCGGTGGGCTTTGCGTTATACGTCAGCCTGCATAAATGGCGCATCAAACGCTCAGACTACCTTGGGCTGGCCAACTACACCAAGGCGATCGGCAATCTGGCATACGTATTGTTGTTCTTCCTTGCCGTGGGGGCATTGATCGGGGTGTACTTCCTGATTCGTAAGATCATCAATACCGCCAGAGAAAACCAGGAAAAACCCGGGCTGATGCTGCTGCCCGGGTTGCTGCATGCCTCCGTGATCGGGGCCTTCCTGCGCTATTTTTGGTTTCAGCTCCCCGAGTTCTTATCTATTGGCGATAAGCTGCAAGGCAAGGAGAAAACCCGGGAACTGTTCAACCAGCTGCTCTCAGAGTCGTTTCTTGCAGTCCGCCCGCAGTTCATGCTCTTTTTTGGATTATTGGTCGCTTCCCTGGTTGTGGGAGCGGCTTTTGCGTTATACCGTAAATCTCCCCGCAACCTGTTTTACCAGTCTCAATTCATGCTGATGTGGACTGCTCTCGCCTCCGGGGTGGGATTGGTCTACTTCACCTACGGGGAAGTCTTCAAGGCTTATGCCGCCGCCGTGGAAACGGGAACAGACCCGGGCATTTGGCCGCAGGTGATCACTATCAGCGGGGGAGTAATTCTGTTGGGAATTGCCTGGATTGTGTGGAATGGCGCATCTAAAGAGAACAGCAACCGCGGTTTTTGGATGCGCATCTTTGGCGCGCTGACCCTGCTGGTCGGCGGTTGGCTGCTGATTGGCGAGATCCCGACAATTGTGGCCGCCGGAGACCCGGACCTGTGGAGCGGCCTCAAAGTGACAGTATTCTTCTCACTTGGCACGGTGCCTTTCCAGTTAGGTTTTTCCATGTTCCTGGCGATCCTGCTGTTCCAAAAGCTTAAAGGGTCCGAGATCTTCCGCATGATCTTTTTCCTCCCCTATGTGACCCCCTTCATTGCCAGCGCCACCATCTTCAAACAGATGTTTTCCAACCGGGAATCAGCCCCGATCAACTTCATTCTCAAGAGTTTGGGCTTTATGCCCCAGAAGTGGCTGTTCGAATCCAAAGGCGTCTTCGAGATCATCGCTTCCGGTCGGGGGTGGGACTGGCCTGACTGGGCGGCTGGCCCCAGCCTGGCGCTGGTGGTCATCATCATTCACTCCGTCTGGACTTACGTAGGATACGACACGATCATCTATCTGGCCGGGCTGGTGAACATTCCCGGCGAACTCAACGAAGCAGCCGAGATCGACGGTGCCAACAACTGGGATATCTTCCGCAATATCACCTTCCCGCTGCTTTCACCCACCACTTACTTCCTCTCGCTGATCGCCATTATCGGCACATTCAAGGCCTTTGCCACCATCTGGGTCTTTAGAGAGAGCCTGGCGCAAGGGACGGTGGATACTTTCAGCGTGGCGATATTTACGGAATTCTTTGAAAAGCTCCGCTATGGCTATGCTTCGGCAATGGCCTTTGTGCTCTTTGCGCTCATCCTGAGCCTGACGTTTATCAACAATAAAATTCAGGGATCGAAGGTGTTCTATGGATAATAAAACCAGCTTGCTCACACCCAAAAGGCGCAGTGAAACCAGCGCCGGAAGCCTGCATTGGAAGATCCTTATCAATAAGATATTGGTGTACGTATTTTTGAGCATTGGGGCCTTCATCTCCCTTGTGCCGTTTGCCTGGATGATCTCCACCTCTTTTAAAACCATTGGCGAAGCCATGACCTCACGTTTTTTCCCCTCTGAACTGCATTTTGAGAACTATGTGACCGCCTGGCAGGTAGGGCTGTTTTCCAAATATTTTGTCAATAGCCTGGCGATCACCTTTATAACCCTGGCTGGTTCGCTCTTGTTCAGCATTTTTGCGGCCTATGCTTTTGCCCGCATCCAGTTCCCCGGGCGCGACCTGATCTTTGGCATTATGCTCAGCACGATGATGATCCCGGCGATGGTCAACATCATCCCCAATTTCCTCACCGTCACCTGGCTGGGGCGCATTGGTCCCATCCCGTGGACCAACAACTGGCCAGCACTCACGGTGCCCTTTATGGGGAGCGTATTCAATATCTTCATGTTAAGACAGTTCTTTGCCCAGGTGCCGGATGAGCTTTACGACGCCACCCGCATAGATGGCGGCGGGCACTTGCGCTTCCTCTTCCAGGTGGTGCTGCCGCTTTCCAAAGCGCCCCTGATGGTCATCACCGTGCTGTCCTTCATCGGTTCGTGGAATGCGTTGGCCTGGCCTCTGCTGGTCACCAACACGCCGGACTGGCGACCAATCTCCGTAGGCTTTCTCAACTTCGTTACCGAAGCTGGGCAGAGCTTCAACCTCACCATGGCGGGCGCTTTCATCACCATCATCCCCATCCTGATCATCTATTTCTTTACGCAAAAGCAGTTTACCGAGAGCATCGCCCGCAGCGGATTGAAAGGTTAGTTTTAGCGCCAGATATTCTTATGAAAATGTTAAGAAACTGTTATAGTTGTCCCCCTCCACAAAAATTTTAAGATTGGAATTGGGAACAACTGATAGAATTAAGCGCGCAGGGAAACCTGCTCGGAAACCTTACTTAGACAATAAAGGAGAAGAAATGTCTAAACGCGTTTTATATATAGCTATGCTGCTTGCCCTGGTCCTGGGCCTGACCCTGACCGCGTGCGGCGGCACCACAGCAGAAGAACCGACCAACAATACAACCAATACTGCTGATATGGAAGAGCCTACCGAGGCTCCCGTGGAAGAACCCACCGAGGCTCCCGTGGAAGAAGACATGGGCATGGACCTCAGCGGGACGACCGTCACATTCTGGTCCGTTTACGATGAAGGCGATGCACTCAATGACCTCATCAACGAATACGTCACTGAATTCAATGCCTCCAACGAATATGGTATCACCGTGGAACATCTTGGACA
>QKGK01000038.1 GCA_003250455.1 Chloroflexota bacterium
TGCCCAGCTTTTGGGCTTTTGCCTTGAAGTACTTGCGGAACATGGGGAAAGACTTGCGCATGGATTCCAGCATGGCTTCCAGGGTTTCCCGGTCGATGCGAGCCCTCTCTATTGAATGATGGACCGCATCTTCCCAACCGCGGCGCCTGGAAAGTACCCCCTGTGCGCCCTTGATCCCATTTAGGGCGGCGGCCAGGGGTACTTCGACGGTCTTCCAGGCTGCCTGTTCGGCTTCATAACCGCGGCGGCGCATGGCTTCGTCCTCGTGGCTTCGTAGGTTGATGATCTGGGTGAGCGGGGTGTCTTTGATTTCGCCATCGGCGCCTTCCAGCGGCCATTTGAACTGTGAAGTAACGTCGTTTTGCAGCTTGCTCCAGGCAGTCATCCCGCTGAGGGAGAGCTCGCCGGCCAGTTCTTCTTCTTTGGTGCTCATCATGTATTTGCTGAGCTTGATGGTCTCCCTGAGGACGAAAGCATGCTCCTGCAGGGTCTCGTCCTGGGCGATTACTGCATCAACCTGGTCGGCCAGTTTTGCCAGCCATGCTTTGAAGAGAACATTGCCAAGCTGGTCGGCTTTGACGAAAACCGGCTGGATCACGGAAAGCGCTTTGGCGGCCACCTGGTTGAAGGAATCGGTGGAAATAAAGGCGTAAATGTAGGACTGGAGGGTTCCTCCTAACTCCAAGGCTTCGTTGGTGCGCTCTATAAAGCCTTTGATCGAAGCAGCAAGTTTGGCCGGGTCAGTCTCGGCGAGCGGGGCATCCGGGTCCATTTTGTGTTCTTGCATGTAGGCTTCCAATGCGTCCACCTGCTCGATGAATGTCTGGTTTGCTTTAGCAAATTCTTCGGATTCAAGGCTGGGATAGACATTGCTCATATCCCAACGGGGGAGTTCTTTGGTTTCAGTCACAGAAAATTGCCTCCTATAATTTAGGGAAAATTGGTTTGAAAATCCTTAACTTTCTTTTTACCAGTCGGTACAAAGAAAAGAGGAACGGGTTTCCCGTTCCTCTGTATTTTATCAGAATTTGTTTGATATTTATCTAACGTTACTTGGCAAATTCTTCCACGCGGGTCTCACGCAGGACTGTCACTTTGATCTGTCCAGGGTACTGCATGGTCTCTTCGATCTGCTTGGCAATATCCCGGGCCAGGCGGGCGGCGCTGAGGTCGTCCACGTCTTCGGGGCGGACGATGATGCGAACTTCGCGACCGGCCTGCAGTGCGTAGCTTTGGGTAACGCCTTTGTAGGAGTTGGCGATCTCTTCCAGGCCGCGTACCCGCTTGAGGTACTGGTCCAGGCTTTCCCGGCGGGCGCCAGGGCGAGCGCCAGAGATTGCATCGGCGGCTTCAACAATGATCGCTTCCACAGATTCCTGTTCCACTTCGTGATGGTGTGAGGCGATGGAATTGACCACTGCCTGGGGCACGCCATAGCGGGCGGCATAATCTGCGCCAATTTGGGCGTGGGTGCCTTCCAGGTTGTGGTCCATGGCTTTACCCAGGTCGTGCAGCAAGCCGCCCATCTTGGAGATTTCGACATCCGCGCCCAGTTCTGCCGCGATCACTGAGGCCAGCTTGGCGGTTTCCACCGCGTGATCGAGCTGATTTTGCCCATACGAGGTGCGGAACTTTAATCGGCCCAATACTTTGACCACCTCTTTGTGCACGTGGGGCACGCCGGCTTCAAAGCAGGCTTCGTCTCCGGCCTCTTCGATGATCTTTTCGACTTCCTTGGTCTCTTTCTTGATCGTCTTTTCGATGCTGGCGGGGTGGATGCGGCCATCGTTGACCAATTTTTGCAGCGTACGGCGGGCAATCTCCCTGCGGACAGGGTCGAAGCAGGAGATAGTCACGGCTTCGGGGGTGTCGTCTACGATCACGTCTACCCCGGCGGTGGATTCAAACGCCCGGATGTTGCGCCCGTTGCGGCCAATGATGCGCCCTTTCATCTCGTCGGAGGGGAGCGCAACCACGGAGGTGGTCACTTCAGAAACATGCTCAGAGGCCACCCGTTGGATAGCCAGCGAGATGAGCTTGCGGGCGCGCTTTTCGCCGTCTTCACGCGCTTCGGCTTCGATTTGGCGCATCACCCGGGCCATATCGCCGCGGGCCTCTTTTTCCACATCTGCCAGCAAAGTGGCCTTGGCTTCATCCGTGGTCATGTTGGAAATTTGCTGTAAGTTTTCCTTGGCTTCATCCACCAGCCTGGAAACATCATTTGCCCGGCGGTCTAGCGCACTTTGGCGTTTATTCAGCCGCTGCTCGCGTTTTTCCACCCGGTCCGCGCGTTCATCCAGATCGGCCCGGCGGCGCTGCAAGCGGTCGTCCTCCCGGCTGAGCTCTTGCCTTCTGCGTTCCAGCTCTTCATCCACATTTTCGCGGATCTCAATTGCCTTATTTTTAGCTTCAAGTTCGATCTCTTTCGCACGCTCGCTGGCGGTGCTGACGATCTGTCCTGCCTGTAGTTCTTCTTTTTGGATAGCCTGTGTTAGGAGGATGTGGCGGACCAGGTATCCGATCCCCACTCCAACCAGTCCGGCAAGGATAGCTATCAAGATTGGATTGTTCATTTCTCTACCTCATTTAGTAATCGAATCACATTCGATTTTAATTATTTGTTCTGGGAAGTCAGTTCTTCCCAGATTTTGGGCAGCACTTCGGCAATAATGCCGTAGTGAAACCCACGCCTGGCGAGGAATCCGGTCATTTTCTTTCGAAAATCCGGATACTCCAATTCCCGGTAGCGGCGCGCTTTTTTTTGAGCGGCTCTGAATGCGAGTTCGGTTTCATCCATTGATGCCAGTACCGATGAAATGATCTCGTCCGAGATACCTTTTTGCCGGAGTTCCATTCGCAGCACCTGGCTGCCACGCGGGCGAAATTCTGTGCGATTTTCGACCCACATTTTGGCAAAACCGGTATCATCGATCAGGCCGTTCTTGTTCAGGCGTTCGATGATCTCGTCTATGACGGATTCATCGTGGCCGTGCTTGGTAAGGTTCTGGCGCACTTCCTTTTCGGAACGCGCCCGGTAGCTCAGAAAGTTGAGCGCCCGTTGTAAGGCAATCTCGACACCGTCTTTGGCTTGTAGTTCGGCGATTTTTTCATCACTGAGTTCCTGCCCGGTGCGCAGCCATGCGGCCACTATGCGGGAGAGCCCAAAAGCGAATTCGTTATCCAGATACACATTTACCCGGTTCCGGTTGCGCCTTTGCAGCTTGAGTGCGGTGATCTTTTTCGCCATAACCTGTTAAAACCAATAGCCGTGACTCCCATCCGTCACGGCTGATACGAAGATAACCCATTTTGTTGGTGGGTAGATTTTTTAATAAGTGATATTACCTAAGGCAAACTAATCTCTGAAAGAGAGAGCTGCATTACTAAATTGGTCGATGTTCAGTCAATTCAGACATTAATCTTAGCGCCTGTCAGGTTTGATAAGCAATTCGAAATTGCCCTAAAAACATTTTCTGTTGTAGAACGGGATGTTTATGCCCGCTCCAGGTAATATCTTGAACTTATTTATTTTCGTATCAGTTGTGGCCGCATGGAGTATCTACAGCGGTATTGCGGCCGCTCACCAAAGAGACTACTCGTCCAGGGGCATAATGCCGTTACCGACGACGAATTCCCGGATGGAGAATTCTATCTCTTCAGTTAATTCGGGTGTCTGACGTAAAAAGTCTTTAGCGTTTTCACGTCCTTGCCCTAACCTCACCTCGCCGAAATTGTAAAAAGAGCCGCGTTTGTCAATGATCTGGTATTCGACGCCGAGGTCTAAAATATCTCCAACCTTGGAGATACCTTCATTATACATTATATCAAATTCTGCCGCACGAAATGGAGCAGCTACTTTGTTTTTTACCACCATCACGCGGGTACGGCTGCCGATCATATCGTTGCCAGCTTTGATGGATTGGATGCGACGCACGTCCATACGCACAGAAGCGTAAAATTTGAGGGCGTTGCCGCCGGTGGTGGTCTCCGGGTTGCCGAACATCACGCCGATCTTCTGGCGCAGCTGGTTGGTGAAGATCACTGCGGTATTGGTTTGCTTGATAGCGCCGGAAAGTTTGCGCATCGCCTGGGACATCAGACGGGCCTGCACGCCCATGGTGGCGTCGCCCATATCGCCTTCCAGCTCGGAGCGGGGTACCAGTGCGGCCACCGAATCGACCACAACTACGTCCACAGCGCCGGAGCGCACCAGCGTCTCGGTGATCTCCAGGGCCTGCTCGCCCATATCCGGCTGTGAAATGAGCAGGTTATCCACATCCACGCCGCAGCGGGCAGCATACACAGGGTCGAGGGCATGTTCCATATCAATAAAAGCGGCAGTGCCGCCCATTTTCTGCGCTTCGGCCACGATATGCTGGCAAATGGTGGTCTTCCCCGAAGATTCAGGGCCGTAGATTTCGGTCACACGACCGCGGGGAATTCCACCAATACCAAGGGCAAGATCTAATGATAATGAACCGGTGGGGATGGCTTCAACATGCAGACTGTTGGTCTGGCCCAGGCGCATGATGGAACCTTCGCCGTACCGTTTGGTAATGTCTTTCAGCGCGTTTTCCAATGCTTTATCTTTGGCTTCACTCATGTGTGGTGGTTCCTTTCAAATTGGAGATACACCCCCAGCCAGGGCATGAAATTAAACAATTGGCTGGGTGAAGGCGGCGTACTCCCATATGTACACAAGATTTTAATCGATTCTGGGAAAAAATGCGGTGTTGTTTTCAGCAGCCTTCTTATTTAAAAATGTTTGTTGGGTGAGGGTCACCTGGACGGGTCATTTGTCAATAGAAGCTATCGTTTAATTGGGTTATAGTTAACCTTGTTGACTATGGATAGGAGGTCTTATGGCAGACATACAATCTGATGCATTGGAATATCATAAGCGGGCAGGAAAACCGGGAAAAATCTCCATTCTCCCTACCAAACCGCTGGAATCCCAGCGGGACCTGTCGCTGGCGTATTCTCCCGGGGTGGCGGCCCCGGTATTGGAAATTGACAAAGACCCGGAAGCTGCTTTTGAATATACTTCCCGCGGTAACCTGGTGGGCGTGGTATCCAACGGGACGGCCATCCTGGGGTTGGGCAACCGAGGAGCCCTTGCTTCCAAGCCAGTGATGGAAGGCAAGGGTGTGCTGTTCAAGAAGTTTGCCGATATCGATGTCTTTGATATTGAGGTGGACAGCGAAGACCCAGACGAGATCATCCGGGTAGTACGGGCGATTGCGCCTACTTTTGGCGGCATCAACCTGGAAGATATCAAGGCGCCGGAATGTTTCGTCATCGAGCAGACACTTAAAGAGATGCTGGATATTCCGGTGTTCCATGACGACCAGCATGGCACCGCGATCATCACCGGGGCGGGGCTGCTGAACGCCCTGGAAATTGTGGGAAAAGATATTGGTGAGGTCAAAATAGCCGTTTCAGGCGCCGGGGCGGCCGGGCTGTCCTGCGTGCAGATGGCGATCCTGCTGGGCGTCAAGCCGGAGAATATCACCTTGAGCGACTATTATGGCGTGGTCTACAAAGGCCGCGTGGAAGGCATGAATGTCTACCTGGAGCAATTTGCCCGCGAAACCTCCGCCCGTACGCTGGACGACATCATCGAAGGGGCGGATGTGTTCTACGGCCTTTCGGTCGGTGGAGTGCTGAAACCGGAAATGGTTGCCAAGATGGCGCGGGATCCGATCATCTTCGCGATGGCCAACCCCGACCCGGAAATTGATTATGACCTTGCCAGGCAAACCCGGCCAG
>QKGK01000215.1 GCA_003250455.1 Chloroflexota bacterium
CGTTGGCATCCCGGTAGGCGACCATATTTTCCGCCAGCTTCGGGCCGATCCCGGCCACATAGGTCAGCAGGGCGGGGGAGGCGGTTCCCAGGTCTACCCCCACCTGGTTGACCACGCTTTCGACCACCTCGTACAGGCTTTCGGAGAGCTGTTTCTGGTTGACATCGTGCTGGTACATGCCAACGCCGATGGCCTTCGGCTCGATCTTGACCAGTTCGGCCAGGGGGTCCTGCACCCGGCGGGCAATCGAGACCGCCCCGCGGATGGAAACATCCAGGTCGGGTAGTTCGGCGCGCGCCAGCGGGCTGGCGCTGTACACACTTGCCCCGGCTTCGCTGGCGATCAGGTACTGCACGGGCAGCCCGGCCTGGATCAGATCGGCGGTAAACTGCTCGGTCTCGCGGGAGGCCGTCCCGTTGCCGATGGCTACCAGGGTGATCTGATGCTTTTTTACCAGGCCGATCACGGTGGAGGCGGCCGCCGCTTTTGCGCCTGAAGATTGGGTGATATAGATCGTATCGTGATCCAGCACCTGCCCGGTCTCGTCCACCACGGCCAGCTTGCAGCCGGTGCGGTAGCCGGGGTCCATCCCCAGCACAATATGCCCGGCCAGCGGCGGGATGGTCAGCAGGGCGCGCAGGTTGAGCGCAAACACGCCGATAGCGTGCTTCTCGGCCGTTTCGGTCAGGTCGGCGCGCACGCTGCGCTCAATGGCGGGCAGCAGCAGCCGTCCGGCGGAATCTTCGATCGCCAGTTCCAGCTGCTCGCCCAGGGGTGAGCGCCGGTTGGGTAAGTATTGCGCATAGATAGCGTTGCGCCAATCACGTTCGGCCACCTGAACTTTCACCCGCAGCACTTTTTCGCTTTCACCGCGGTTGATCGCCAGGATTTGATGCGGGCGCAGCCGGTTGACACGCAGCTCAAATTCATAATAGGTCTGGTAGACCCTTCAGCTTTGTCGATCTTTTCGCACAGCAGCGCGCCCCATTCCACCGCCTTGCCGCGCAGCTCCTGCCGAATGTTGGCATGCTCGCTGATCTGCTCAGCGACGATGTCGCGCGCCCCCTGCCAGGCATCTTCCACCGTGGGGACATTCTCGTTCAGGTAGGGGCGGGCAATCTCCTTCAGCGGCTTGCTGACGGATTCCTGCTTCAGGATCAGTTCGGCCAGCGGTTCCAGGCCGCGCTCGCGGGCGGTGCTGGCGCGCGTGCGCCGCTTGGGCTTGTAAGGGGCGTAGAGGTCTTCCAGCCGGGTGAGCGTGTCGGCGGCGTTGAGCTCCTGCGCCAGTTCCGGGGTCAGCTTGCCCTGTTCCACGATGGAAGACAGGATTACCGCCCGGCGTTCTTCCAGGGCGCGCAGCTGCCCGGCCAGCAGGCTGATCTGCCGGATCTGCTCTTCGTCCAGGCTGCCGGTGGCTTCCTTGCGGTAGCGGGAGATGAACGGGATCGTGTTCCCGGCATCCAGCATTTCAATCGTCGTGCCCACCTGTGCCGGGCGTACGTTCAACTGGGCGGCGATGTTTTTTTCGAGGTTTATCATAAATATTTTCTTTTTACTCGGATTGGTGAATATTTCTAGGATGTTACCACTATTCTTACTTGTGAATTAGGAACTGAAAATATTTCTGTTGATTTTTGATTTTCTTATTAGTTTCGACACTGTCGAATTATTCAAAGGTATTTGCCGAAAAAAGGGGGGAGGAAAATTGTGAGGGGGCGCAGCCCCCTCACGCCTCTAAAGCCCCTCCCCCGAAGATATAAGTAATTGCTATGTATCAACTTGTGGGGGAGGGTGCCAATGGCAGGCCATTGGTCGGGGTGGGGGGTTGAAGTTGTTATTAGGTTGATTTGTTTGGAGGAAGAAAAACTTTAACCGCATCCCAATTCAATATGCTAGATAATCACTCCAATATCATGCGGGCATCCAGCGACAGGCAGCCTTCCCCTTCGTGCAGCACCCGCAGCGGGTTGATATCCAGTTCCTCGATCTCGGGGAAGTCGGTCAGCAGCTGCGAGAGACGCAGCAGCGATTCGACCACCGAGTCGACGTCCAGCGGCAGGTGGCCGCGGGCGCCTTTCAGGATCTGCGAACCGCGCAGGCTGGAGATCATCTCTTCGGCGGTTTCCCGCGAGATGGGGGCCACCCGCACGGCGGTCTCCTCGATGATCTCGACAAAGATGCCGCCCAGCCCGATCATCACCACCGGGCCGAACTGCGGGTCTTGCCGCCCGCCGAGGATCAGCTCACGCCCTCCGCTGACCATCGGCTGCACCAGCACGCCGTCCAGCTTTTCACCTGGGTAGGCTTTCTGGATGCGCCCCATCATGTCTTCAAAAGCGTCCTTGACCGCCCCGGGCGTGCGCAGGTTAAGCTGCACTCCGCCCACATCCGATTTATGCGAGATCTGGTCGGCGACGATCTTGATCGCCACCGGGTAGCCGATCTGCTCGGCGATTTCCTGGGCTTCCTCCACACAGCAGGCCATTTTGCTCTTCACCGTCGGGATGCCGTACTGGTCGAGGACTTCAATCGCCTCGGAGAGCAGCAGGTCGCGCTGTTCGGCTTTGGCGGTCTGGATCAGTTCCTTCACCCGGGCTTTTTCCACCGGGAACTGCGGGATGACCTCTTTTTTCTTCAGCTGCTGCGTGATCTCGTAATAGTGGTGGTTGGTCTCCAATGCCCGGATGGTTTCCACCACCTGGGTAAAGATCGGGAAGTCGTAGGATTGCTTCAGGTAGTTAACTTCCTCCGCAGAAGCCGAAATATAGTAGGCGACCGGTTTGTTGTGCTTTTTCACCATCTCGATGATGAAATCCAG
Organism: Chloroflexota bacterium; assembly: GCA_003250455.1. GTDB lineage: Bacteria > Chloroflexota > Anaerolineae > Anaerolineales > UBA11579 > UBA11579. The sequence goes on from QKGK01000215.1 coordinate 2,819, forward strand.
CAGCTGCCGGCTGGTTTCGTTCTCGCTCTCCGAGATGGCTGTGTGCAAAAAGACCACCCCGTCCACCGAGTCCAGCTGTAAGGTCTGCTCCACGATCTGGGCATACACGGAAAGGTCGAACAGGTCGCCCAGGTCCAGCGGGTTGGTCAGGTTGATCACCGAGGCGCGGAAGTGTTTTTCGATCTCCCGCAGGAATTCGTCGGGCAGGTGCGCCAGCCGGAAACCGGAAAGCTCGCACGAATCGGCGGCGATGACGGCATGCCCTCCAGAGCGCGAGATTATCGCCAGGTTCTTGCCTTTCATCGGCGGCAGTTCCAGGGTCTTCATTGTGTTGCCCAGGGTGGTGGCATCGTGGATGCGGATGATCCCCGCCTGCTGGAAGGCGGCATTGACCACCTTGTCGTCGCTGGTCAGCGAGGCCGTGTGCGAGAGGGCGATATTGTTGCCCAGGTTGCCGATATTGGACTTGAACGCCAGGATCGGCTTTTTCGCCTGTTTGGCCACCTGCATCATTTTGCGCCCGTCCCGGATGCTTTCCAGGTAGAGGAAGACCACGTCAGTTTCATCATCCTCCAGCAGGTACTCCAAAACATCTTCCGCATCAACATTGAGCATATTGCCTACCGAGATGAATTTGCTCAGTCCAACCCCTTCGTTGGCCATCAGGTTGAGCACGCTCATCCCCACACCGCCGCTCTGTGAGACCATCGAAAGCACGCCATGCTTGACGAACTTGCGCAGCCGCGGGAAGGGCACACAGAACCCGTTTTCCATGCTGATCACCCCGATGCAGTTGGGGCCGACAAAGCGCATGTCGTATTTTTCGGCAATCTCCACCAGCTGGTTTTCCAGCGCTTTCCCTTCTTCGCCATATTCCCGGAATCCGGCCGTCTCGATGATCGCCCAGCGCACGCCTTTTTGTCCGCACTGTTCCAGGATGCCCGGCACGGTCTTGGCCGGGGTGATGATCACCGCCAGATCGACATGATCCGGGATGTCGGAGACATTTCTATAAATTCGGCGAGTTTCGATCGTCCCGCCGCTGGGGCCAACCGCGTAGACCACGCCGTTAAAGCCATATTCCACCAGGTTGCCGACAATGTTGCGTCCAAGGTTATCCGGTTTGGCAGAAACGCCGATCACGGCGACACTGTTTGGAAAAAAGATTTCGCGCATATCCTATCCTTGTTGGGGAGTTTGGTTCTTTTAAATTTATACCATTATACTGGGGATGATGCCCAATTGAGTTACCGGTGCAGCTTGAATTGTCTCATCCACAGCCCCGACCATTTCTCACTGGAATAAAATCCTCATACTTAGCAGGGTGCAAGGGAGGTTCACATTATCCTATACTAAGGTGGTAACTAAAAAGAAAGGAAGAAATGATGTCAACCACAGATCAGATGCTTGCTGAAAAATTTGTTTGCCCCCGCTGTGACCATCACCGCGGTCACGTAGAACGGCTGGCCATGTCCGGCACCGGGCTTTCCCGCCTGCTGGAGATTCAGATGCACCGCTATGCGTTTGTCTCCTGTCCCAACTGCGGGTACACCGAGGTATTCAATTTGCGCACCCTGGAAGGCAAGGATAATCTCGGCAGTTTCCTCGAAGTCCTCTTCATGGACTAGTCGAGTTACCTGAGTTCGATCTCGCCCGTTTGGGCTCCCAGCTGGGCGGGGATTCATATTCCTGTCATCAACTACCCTGAAAAGTATAAAGGCCACCCCATTTTGATGTGGCCTTTATTATAGAGGAGATGAAACCGGCTTATATATTTTGCAGCAACCGGTTCACACTATCCCAGAAATTTGTCCAATCCAGATTGTAATATTCAGGTAAGTCGCCCAGGGTGCACAGGCGGTTGAATGGGCACCCAACACAAGCCAGACCCTGTTTGATAAACAGCCCGGATACCAAGGGGTAAGCCCTTAACAGGTCAGATACCGGCATTTCCAATGAAAGCGTTATATCGTGCTCGGCCATTTCGAACACCCTTTTCAGGCTAGTTCCCCGAATCTCCAGCTGAATTTGCATTGAAAATGTCCGGGGCGTCATTGCCTTCTGCGTACAGGTAGCCCGCCAGACCTCTTTGCAGCCGTGCGAGGGCGTGGTCCACCAGGATGTAACGTCCTGGTACTTCCAATTGGAACTCCACCATGGTCGCACCGCCGGGGGGCACGAGGGTGGTCTGCACGTCTGTCAGCGGTGGTGATGTAAGAGAAGCCTGGTCGTAAACCCGGTCGAAGATCTCGCCGATCACATGGAAGGAAGAAGTGAAGTTCGGCCCGCCTACCCCAAAGTAGATGCGGACCGTTTCGCCCACATTGGCCTGCAGGGCGTGCTCGTCGCTCGTCAGGGTCATGGATGCCCCGTTGAAGACAAAATACTCCGGGGCTTCATTCAGTAGTTTGGTGGTGTCTTCCGTCAGGTTGCCGGACGTGCCAAACGGTTGGGCGGTATATAATTCGCCCTGCATCACGTAGAATTCCCGGTCCACCGGCGGCAGTCCGCCTTCCGGTTCCACCAGGATCATGCCGTACATGCCGTTGGCAATATGCTGCGCGACCAACGGGGTAGCGCAGTGATAGACAAATAACCCCGGTTTGAGTGCCCTGAAGGTGAACGTGGTTTCGCCGCCAGGTTGGGTTTGGGTGGCAACCGCGCCGCCTCCCGGCCCGGTGACGGCGTGAAAGTCCACCGAATGCGCCATCACACTGTTGGGAAGGTTTTTGAGGGTCACCTCAACGGTGTCGCCCACCCGCACGCGGATAAACGGCCCGGGAACCAGCCCATTGAAGGTCCAATACTTAAAGGTGCTCCCGTCGGCCAGCTGGCCAGCAAGCTCAACCGTTTCAAGTTCGACCTGCACGGTTTCCGGTCCGCGGTCTCCAATAGGTTCTGGAAGGTCGGTCGGGTCGCGGGTGATGTCTCCTGCGGTTTGGTCGACAGGACCGGCAGCAGTGCCGGCTGGCTTTTCGGCTGCCAAGGCGTATTGTGCAGGTTCGCTATCTGCATCCGCTATTCCGGAACCAACAATAAGCTTACCCTCCATACCGGCCAGCTGGTGCCCGGGGGTATCGCAGAAATAGGCAAAAGTGCCATCCCTGTCCGTGGTGAATTCCACCACTACGCTGTTTCCCTGACCGGTGACATCATTGGTGCGGGCATTGAACGCATCCACTACAAAATTATGGGTCGCGCCTTCCCCGCTGATCAAGGTCACCCGCACCAAACTGCCTGAGTCCGCGGTCAGGTCCGGATTGACCAAGCCGTTAATCGTTCCGCCTTGGCCAATGAAGACCATTCGGCCGTTGTCCAGCCCGGAGACAAGTGTATATTCCACAGCAGAGCTTGCGGAAGCGGAACTGGATAAGGCCACCGGCTGGTCTGTCTCGGGTTGTTCCGCAGCAGCAGGAACCACATCCCCAACCAGAAGTACCCCGCTCATTCCCAGCTGCTCGTGGCTGGAATCGTGATAAGTAAGCACTTCGTCTGTGTCAGGTGCCGTAAAGCTGACAGAGGTGGTTTCTCCAAGCTGATGAATGGTATCGGATTGGATGTTCAATTCCGGAAACACAATATCATGTTCGCCATATCCCCCGTTGACCAGGACCACATTGATCCGCTCGCCTGGTTCTGCATGCAGGGCCGGGTTGACCACCCCATTGATATGCTCATTAACTCCCAGGAAAACGAATTTTC
>QKGK01000241.1 GCA_003250455.1 Chloroflexota bacterium
AGCGGGCTGACCGGGGCGGCGCCCATCTGGGCGGAATTCATGAAGGCCGCCGTGCAGGTGCTGGATGGAGGGAATTCCCCCAGCTTCCGCCGTCCGGATGGGCTGGTGGACAAGGTGATCTGCACCGTGTCCGGGACAGAACCTTCGGATAAATGCCCCACGCAGCGGACTGAAATCTTTGCCTCCAACCAGCTGCCACTCTCCAAATCGGAAGACTTGTGGAAAGAAGTGGATGTGGATACCTGGACCTTCAAGCTGCCCTCGGATGCCTGCGGCGACCATGTGGAAAAGATGGTAGTACTGAACGTCACCGAGTTCTGGGCGGGAGAATGGATCCTGGATACCAATGAAGGGCTTGCCTGGGCCAAGCAAATGGGTTTTGACCTTCCGATCACTTTTGTTCCTACAGAAACTTGCGCGCAAAGCGATGACCCGGCGATCCTCTCTTTTGAAGGGCTGAATGATGGTCAGACGGTCAGCCTGACCGAACTGCCGATCATCCTGCGGGCATGGGGCGGCAATCGCTTCAAGAATTTTGTGCTTTCTTACCGCACCCTGCCAGGGAACAACTGGGTCAAGGTGGAAACGTTCACCCAGCAGAGCAAAGAACCTAAAGATTATTACATGCTGGACCTCGAAGAGATCCCCGATGGACGGATCGAACTGCGAGTGGAAATGCAAGGGAGCAAAGATGCCTATGCTGAGGAGCGGATTGAATTGGTGATCCAAAAGCCGACGCCAACTCCAACAATGACGCCAACCGCTACGCCAACCCCCACGGAAACATTGGTCCCGACCGAGACGTTGGCCCCCACCAATACACCGGCGCCAACCCAAACGCCAACGGAGACGCCCGTTCCGACAGAGATGCCAACGGCGACCCCATAAAATCAATTGTGAGGGGAATAGATCGATGAAACAAGAAGAAACGCAACCCCTGGAAACGGAAGAACGCTATGCCTCTGTACAGAAGGTGCTGGTATGGGTTTTGGTTGCCAACCTGGCCGTTACGCTGATTAAAATCACGGTTGGATTGGTTACCGGCGTACTGGCAGTGGTGGCCGATGGTTTCCACTCGCTGGTGGATTCTTCCTCCAACCTGATCGGGCTGGCAGCTATCCGGTTGGCCCGCCGCCCGGCGGATGACCGTCATCCATACGGCTACCAGCGCTTCGAAACATTGGGAGCACTCTCTATCGGGGTGTTGATGCTGATCGCTGCCTGGGAAATTGCCAGGGCAATTATAGAACGCTTTACCCAGGGAGGCACACCGGAGATCAATCTGATCACGATCGGGTTGGTTTTATTAACTTTCCCGGTGAATCTGACGGTGGTGATCCTGGAAAAACGTGCGGGCAGGCGTTTGCATTCCGAAATATTGCTGGCGGATGCCCGCCATACCCAAACGGACCTGTATGTGACCGGGTCGGTAATGCTTTCGGTGATCGGAATTTGGTTTGGGGTTACCTGGTTGGATCAGGTTGTGGCAGCAGTGGTGGTGCTGCTGATCGTGCGCTCAGCTTTTGAAATTTTGCGGGATACCTCCCGGTGGCTGGCGGACAGCGTGGTGGTGGATTCAGAAGCAATTGCCGATGTAGCCAATAGCGTGCCGGGAGTGGTTTTTGTGCACCGCATCCGATCCCGCGGTACACCGGATGCGGCCTTTGTAGACCTGCATGTAAAGGTGTCTCCTGGCATGAGCACCTCACGCGCCCATGCAATTGCCTCTGAAGTGGAACGGCGTCTGGTGAAAGAAATAGACCAGGTGCGGGAAGCGCTAGTGCATATCGAACCGGTCAAGAAGGAACAGCCTTCCCTTTGGGACCGCATGGCGGAGGATATCCGGCGATTGGCTGAAGGAATGGGCCTGGGGATGCACGACCTGCACATCCATACCGACTTTGATGCGGGGTATGTGGTTGAGGTCCACCTGGAATTTTCGGATCAAGTCGATTTGCAGCAAGCGCATGCTCTGGCCGAACAATTCGAACAAGAGGTCAAGCGGAATTGGACGGATATCAAGCAGATCATCACGCATCTGGAGCCGATCCCCCAAAAGCTTTTAGGTTTGGAAAGCAGCGCCAGTATCCCGGTGGAAGCGCAAATCCGGGAAGTGATTGGCAAGTATATTGACCTTGCCAATGTGCGCTCCAAGCAGCTTTACCAGACCGGGGATCACCTACACCTGAATCTGGTGCTGGTTTTGCCGGGAAAGGTGCCGCTGACGGAAGCGCATGAACTGGCTGAAGAGATTGAACTCGGGCTTCGCAGCCAGATCCCGTCGCTATCACATGTGATCGTTCATTTAGAGCCCGAACCAGAATAACCATCGCGATTACTTCGAAGGAAAAAAATTTAGAGATCAGGGAGAGCGGATCGATTTAGCGCAGGGACTAATCTAATGCGGCTGATTGATTAATTCCCTGATTTTGGTGTATAGTGAAATTGATTTATGCTTGCACCCAATGCAGGAGGAAGACATGAGAAAATGGTTGGTGGATCGAGTTTTACTGAATGCTTTGTTAATTGTCCTTGCGGTAGCGCTCTTGACGGGCTGTAATTTACCTTCATCTCAGTCCGAGCCGGATGATGCCCAGTCGGCGCAGACGCTGGCAGCCCAGACAATTGAGGCCCGCCTGACAGAAAATGCCAGCGGTGGCGTTCAGCCGACAGAAGGGGGAGGGAATCCCCCGGTGGACACGCAAGCGCCGACGGATACGCAGGCGCCAACGGATACCCCACAGCCCAGTGACACGCCACAGCCCTCTCCGACCCATACGGAGGAAACGCCCTGCAACAAAGCTGCCTGGGTGAAGGATGTTACCGTACCGGATGGAACAGAATATGCGCCGGGTAAAACTTTCACCAAAACCTGGCGGGTGCGCAACGTGGGAACCTGCACCTGGAACAATGATTATGACCTGGTATTTGATGAAGGCGACCAAATGGGGGCGGGTGCGGTGGTCGATATTTCGATCGGCACGGTTGAACCCAACGAGACCGTGGATATTTCCGTAGACCTGAAAGCCCCCTCTACTCCGGGAGATTACAGGGGGGATTGGCTTCTGCGGTCGGACGATAACGAAGTGTTTGGCCTGGGGAATAACGATGTGCCCATTTATGTGGAAATTGTCGTGGTTGATCCGGTCAGCTTCAGCATTGTACAAACCAATGTGTATGACTGCATGGGCAATAAATTTGTCGCCATCCAGGTCAAAAATACGGGCAGCGAAGATCTGGAAAGCTTCCGCGGGAACGTGAAGAACCTGGATACCGACACGACCACTAATTATCCCGCCTGGGACACACCGTTTACGGAGGATAAAGACGACTGCCCGGGGATTAATATTGATAACATTGAACCGGGAGACTTGTATTACATTCCTTTGAATGTGGGGACGGTTTCTGCTGAACTTGAGTTCACCGTCAGGTTGTGCACAGAAGAAGGCGCTGCTGGTGACTGCCATACTGAAAAGGTAAAGGTAGAAGTACCGTAGTCAGTATTATTCAAAAAAACATTAAAAACTCACCTGGTTATTTTCAGGTGAGTTTTTTTATAAGCATCAAGGTTGTTCTGCGATTCCCTTCAAAAACTGATTCACCGCCGATAAAAATTCAGCCGGGCATTCCTCCTGGGGGACATGCCCGCAATTGGGGATCACGACCAGGGCAGCGCCTGGAATTTCCTCAGCGGCTGCAATGCTGCTCTGGGTAGGCACGATGTGGTCATCATCCCCTGTGATGACCAGCACAGGCAGGTCTAGTTCCTCCAAATTCAGGGACAGCTCATTTTCACGGCTGGCAGTGGAATATTGCCAGAGGGCAAAATCCCAGTTTTCAGCCTGGAGAGGTTTGGTGTACAGCAGAATGGTATCTGCAGGTTGTTTGGTTGGGTCGTGCCAAGCTTGTTCGATCAGGTCCAACCCTGAGCTTTGGATGCTGCGGACCAAAAGCGGCCCGATGCGCTGCATTTGCGGGGTGTTCAGCAGCCAGCCGAATTTAGCATAGGGATTGCCGCCACTTCCAACTGCTGGGCTGACCAGAACCAGCGCCTGGACGCGGTCTGGATGCTTGACCGCATAGGCAACCGCAAGCGCACCTCCGGCAGAGTTGCCGACCAACACTGGATGGTCCACCTGCCATGCATCCAATAATTTTTCCAGATGCTCCAGTGAAGCAATGCGGGTGTAAGGATTCTTTCCTTCCCAGGTGGTTGGCCTTTCGGTTAGACCAAAAGCCTCGCGGTCATAGGCAAATACGCGGCGGTTTTCCGCCAGGACTGGCATCACCTCCCGCCAGGAGTAAAGGCTGGCCCCGAATCCATGCAGCAGAACCAGGGTGGGGCTGCCGCTGCCCTGGGTTTTATAATGGAATTGGATGCCATTGATCTGGATGAACTGGCTGTCTCCGTCCGCAAGCTGCTGGACGGGCAGGGTGTCCCCGGCGGGTGGGATGGGGATGATCAATGGGAGGGCCAGCACCAGCCCAAGCAGGATCAGCAGTGTAATTCCAATGGAACGCAGAATCTTTCTCATTTCCGCTCCTGAAAATTGGTATAATAAACCGTAACTAATTATAGGTGAGTTTTAATGGTAGATAGTGCAAGAAATATCATGCTGGAAGTGGATGAAACCGTCTGCCGGGTTTGCAGGAAATGCCTGGCGGGTGAGGTTTGCCGCGGCAATGCCTTCATCCGGATGGAGCGGGATGAAAGTCCCTTTTTGGATAACAGCCGCTGCTGGGGGTGTATGGTGTGCCTTCCCGCCTGCCCGTTTGGGGCGGTGGTGCGCCATGAATATGGCATTTAGCTAAAGTTTGATCTGAAATTATTCCTCTTTGTGGTTAACCCAATCCGGCACCGGCATGCGTGCCGGATTTTTGCCGTAAAAGAGGTCGTCCATCCAAACGGCCATTCTGCGGAAGGCACCTGAGCGCGTGTTCCCCCAGCGGACGAGGTTGTGCACGGGGTTGTCCGGGTGGGCATATGGGCACACAGACATGCACACCCCGCAGTCGGTGCCGATCTCGTTCCAGTAGGCAAAGCAGGTCTCCTGGTTGATTTGCCAGCGGGTGATGCCATCCGCATCGGTGCGCGGCCCGAAGGGAATCGATTTGCTGGGGCAGTTATGGGCGCACTTCTGGCAAACCATGCAAAAATCGATCATGTCCGGGGCAGGCTGGGGTGCATCAGGGATAAGCTCCAGGTCTGTGGTGACCACGCCAATGCGCACCCGCGGGCCCAGTTGGGGGGTCATCAGCAAGCCCATCCGGCCGATCTCTCCCAGACCGGCATCCCGGGCAACCGGCGGGCAGATCACCCGGTAGTTGGCGTCCATGTGGGCGCGGGCGGGGTATCCCAGCGATCGGAGGACAGCGGCCAGCTGCACGGCGATCTTGCCGGACTCCACATACTGCCGGGCGGATTCCATCACCACCGGGGCCTGCGGGGCATGGCTCATCTGGTGGTAGTCCATCTCCACGGTGAAGGCAATTGCATAGCGGTGGTCTAGCTGGACCGGGCTGCCGTACTCCCCGGGGCCGCGGCCAATGTGGGAGTAAACATGATAGGGCTGGAGCAGGGTGATGCCAACATCCGCAGCGCCAAACAATGTTGCCAGTGATTTGACGTATTCAGTGGCCCTGGCAGGTGTGAAGTGAAACGGGCTTTCCGCCGGATTTCCTTCGACCATGGGATGCATCATCTCGGTAAGCTGAAAGCTGGCCTCAGAGGCGGCAAAAGCCAG
>QKGK01000163.1 GCA_003250455.1 Chloroflexota bacterium
AAATACCCCTCCCGGCAGGAAAGGGTAAAGGCTTGATGAATTGGTGTAATTTGATCAGAGCAGTTCGTCGGCTACCAGACCGATCTGCCTGGCACGGGTGACGGCGGATGTGCGGTTGTTGACCCCCAGTTTTTTACAGAGCACAGCCACATGGTTGCGCAGGGTATTAACTGAAATAAAGAGCTTATCGGCCATTTCCTGATAGCTGATCCCGGGGTTGGATGCCATCATCGAAAGGACTTCCTGCTGGCGGGCGGTGAGATCGGGAGTGGAGGATTTTTCGGTGAGGAATTGTGCCGCTTCGGGAGAGAAATAGGATTGGTCGCGCATTACCATGTCCCATAAAATCTCCCCGAGATTCTCGTAGGAATAATTGTCGCTTTTCAGGATATACCCGCAGACTCCAAGCTTATAAATCGCTTTGATGATAGCAGGCCGGTTCAGCATGGAAATGATCACGGTCTTGGTCTGAGGGTATCTTTCCTGCAGTTCCGGGATGGCATGCAAGATAGGATACAGCTCGACGTCTCCCGGAGCATTGTATACCTGGATATCGAGGATGATGGCGTCGACAGGGTTATCTTGCAGGAATGGTTCCACATCCTGGTAGAAGTGTGCAATCCAGCTCACTTTTACATCGGGATGAAGCTCTATTTTGGTCTTATAGCCGTCCGCAATAGCCGGATGGTCATCGAGAATGCCAACTGTGATCGTTTTGCTCATATCTTTCCTGAATTGGGGTGGAAATTGGACACCAATGTGTGTGGACACCCTTAATTGCATTATACCTATTTTCTGACCGGGGAAGCCATTTTTCGCGCGATTGGTGCCAAAAATAGTACTTTCATCTATGGAGATTCGGATGATTTTTGGGTATAGTTAATGCGGAATAATGATTAAGGGAAACTTCCACCGGATGTGCGAGGGGACACGCATCCGGTGGAAGATTTTTTATTGCAATCGCTTGCATTTGTAACATAAAGTCTATATAATGTGTTTGCACCTTTTGGCCTGCCCCCCTCAGGTCAGAAGGTGCATTTTTTTGTTAAGGGTAAGATTCTGGAGGGCAACCGGCTCAAATGGGAAGATGCCTGGTTTTATCCGGGCACACATTAATCATTTAGGAGATGACACATGGAAATGATCGTTGACTTCCCGGGTGGCGCCCGGGTTGACGCACACTTTGGGGACTATACTGTAAAGACTGACCAACCCCCAGTGGGTGGTGGGGAGGGCTCTGCGCCGACACCTTTTGCCGTGTTTTTGGCTTCTGTGGGCACTTGCGCGGGAATCTACGTGCTGGGCTTTTGCAAGCAGCGCGGCTTACCGACCGATGGCGTGAGGATCGTCCAGCGGCTGTATGCCGGGCCGGCGAGCCAGGGGCTGGTTGATCAGATCGAGCTGGAAATCCAGGTACCGGAAGGTTTCCCGGAGAAATATCACGAGGCGCTGGTGCGTTCTGCCGGGATGTGCCTGGTGAAACGCCATTTTGAGAATCCCCCGGAGTTTAATATCCATACAGAGGTAGTTGCGGCCTGATAGGGCTTGCAATAGGTTAAAAAAATATAGCCTGTGGACAGTCGTCCGCAGGCTTTTTTGTTTAACCCTTTAGAAGAGGAAAAGGTGGATTCCCGATAAAATCATTCGGGAATGACACAAAGAGCAAAAGAGTGTGTCATGCCCGCGCAGGCGGGCATCCAGGAGAAAGGGGGAGAAGTGTATGGGAAAGAGACCCCAGAAAGAAAGAGCCAAACATGCATCAGGCTTGAATGAAGTGAAAGCGGCACCTTGAGATGCGGCAAGTCACAGAGGCTTACAGCCTAAGCTTACAGCTTCTGGTCAAGCCACCGGCTATGCCGATGGTCTTGACTTAATCTTTTTGAAGGGAAGAGGGTAGATTCCCGATAAAAGCATTCGGGAATGACACGAGAAAAGTGATGTATCTGTCATTCCCGGTCAGGCGGGAACGACATGCTAATGCGGAAATGGCACACCATTTCCGCATTTTGAGGTTACCTGATTGCTAAAAGCTGTGATTACGGTCCGACTTCTACCGGGTAGCCGTTGGCTGTCCACTGGTTGAAACCGCCGGCCACACTGGTGACATTCTCAAACCCGGAGGAGAGCAGAATATCCCGTCCGGTGGCGCTGCGGTTACCAGAGCGGCAGATGACAACGATTTCCTGGTCTTCGGGCAGCTCTGAAAGGCGGCTTTCCAATTGGTCGAGGGGGATGAGGGTGGCGTTGGGGACGTGCCCGGCATCCCATTCTTCCTGGGTGCGCACATCCAGGATCAGGGTGCCGTCTTCATAATATTGATAGGCGTCCTGGACAGAGATTTCACGGGGGAGGGCTGCGGTTTGGTCTGTGGCAGGGCTGTTGGTGAGCGCTATACCGGCGACGATGCCGATGACGACAACAGCACCCAGGGCGATCCAGATAAGATTGTTATTTTGTTTTTTTCTGTTCTTGGCGGTTCGTTTAGCCATTTTCGCTTCCTTTTCGGTTATTTTTCTACTCTTTCCGATGCGCTTAGCCCTCGGAAGTTTACCTGAAAAGGTTTATTTGGCTTTCTGGCGCTGAAGGAAGCGTTTGATCAGAGTATCCAGCAGCAGGTATCCCCACCAAAAGGCGACTGCCGCCATGCCGTGGGCCAGCACGGCAAACAGCGGCGGGGTCTGCCCCGTGTAATAGGTCCAGCACAGGCGGGTGGTGCCCCACACTTCCAGGAAGTAGCCCAGCCCGGCTCCGGCAATAAAGGTGAGCACCGCCCCGCGATGGTCCCGGAGCGAGGCGATCAGCAGCAGTACCATCAGGGTCGCCAGGATGGTGAGGGATTTGCCCCGCGTGGGCCAAACAAAATAGAGCATCAGCCCGGCAAAGAGCGGGAAGATAAGCCAATAAAGGCGTTTGAAGTGCACCTCCGGCAGGGTGCGGCTTGCCTGGCGCATCAAGCGGTAGAGCCGATCTATGGAGAGGCTGGCAATCGGCCAGGCGGGGATGATCCACAGCGGCGGGCGTTCAAAGGTGTAATAGGTCCACAGCTCGGTCTGGGTGCCCCAGCCTTCGATGGCCAGCCCACCAACCATGCCGACTGCCAGGATGGGGAGGTCGCGCTTGAGGTCCGCCCCGGCCATGATCATCAGCGACATGAACAGGAAAATGCCGATCAGCAGCCAGTCGATCTGCTTCCAGAGGGGAATGTTGGGGTTGAAATAGGAGATGTATTCCACCACCAGCGGCCACCAGACATACCCGATGAGGAACACCAGCATCAGGAACCCGCTCAACATCCAGTAGCTGGCTTTGGTCCAGCGCAGGGATCTGAGCAGGGCGGGCAGCGGACGGTCGGATTTGGCGGCAGAGGGTTTGGGTGAGGTGGTTTCCATTATTCGGCGGGGGCGGGGTTCTCGGTTTGGTAAAGATAATAAAGCAGGTTGCCTTGTTTGTCCATTTTGACGATCAGGTTTCCATCCGGGTAGTCCTGCCGGACAAGCTGGAGGTTTTCCCGCACTTCGGGGAGGAAGACAAAGGCCACCGTTCCCGCTGTCAGCGGCGGGTTCTCCGGCGCACCCCACGGCTGGCGGAAGTCCAGCCCCTCGATGTGCGGGGCTAAATAGGCGGTGGAGTTGATCGAATAGTAGCCCATACGGTCGCCGCCGAAGAAGGCCACCTGCATGGGCTCCTGGGTTTGCAGATATTCCGCCAGACGCTGGGCCACCAGGGTGTTTGGCCCGCCGAGATCGGACTGCGGCGTGTAGGTAAAGAGATAAAAGTACACGTTGCTGATGCCCACGCCCGCCACCAGCAGGACTGCTGCGGCGGTCAGCCATGTCTGCACCCGGGCCGCATTGTCTGCGGAAGTCTTTTCCTGCACCTGCCGGATAAGGCGCAGGGTTTCATCCAGCGCATAGCCGATCACCAGGGCACAGGCTGGGATCGCTGCCACATAGCGTTGGGCAGCCGAGACAGGCACGCTCAGCCCGCCGATAACGACAAACATACCCAGCCACAGATACAGCATCAGGCTGGGAGGCTTATACAGTTTGAACAGCAGTAAAACCAGCCCGGCAATGAACAGCATGGCAGACACCGGCCGCAGGATGGGGACATGGGCAGGATACCAGATCTGGGAGGGGAGGCTGACGAAGGTGCGGGCGCTGTCGTACAGGTGGCTGGCGAGGATTTGCCAGCCGGGCTTGCCGAGGATTTCGGATTCGCGCGCCAGCCAGTCTCCGAGCACTTCCACGCGGTTGAAGGGGGCCAGGAAGTTGGTCAGCCCGGGGTCGTGGGCGTAGAACCAGATGGAGGGGGCGACCACCACCAGGAAGACCAGCAGAAAATAGACCAGATGGTGACGGTTGTCTTGCCAGCGCCTGCGGCTGGAGATGGTGACTGCCAGGAAATACACGGGGACGAGGATCAGCAGGAAGCGGGAAGAGACGTAAAAGTACTGCGCCATGCCAAGGGCGAGGGCGGCGTAGAGATACGACTGCCGGCGGCGGTTGCGCCAGGCATCCACCAGCAGACCGAGCACCAGCACGTACCAGAAGGCATCCCAGATGTTGTTGAGCCCGATGCGGCTGAAATGCTGGTGGAAGTGCGATCCTGCCAGGAAGATTGCTGCCAGCAGCCCGGCGCGGTGGCTGTATATGCGCTTGCCGATCAGGTAAACGGCCGGGACGGTCAGGCTTCCGATGAGAGCGGAGGAAAATCGCAGGGCAAAGGTGGTTTGCCCAATCACACGGATGAACACCGACTGGATGGCGTAGTACATCGCCGGGAAGGAGAACCAGCCGATCCCGAAGATGTTGTTGACACCATCCCGGATGAAGCGCAGGGCGCTCAGACCGGCGGAGGCTTCATCCCCGTTGAGCACCGGTGGGATACTGTCTGCGCCGACCGCCCGGATGGCGAGGCTGACGGCAAACAGCCCGGCGCAGATCAGCCAGGTGCGGCGGGAAGCGGTGGGGAAGCGCTCTCCGGGCTTCCACGCGCCGAGTACGGCCAGCACCATCCCGGCCAGCCAGCCGATCAGCATGACCCAGAAATCTGCAGCGACAAAGTTGTTGGTGCCGGAGGCCAGGCTGGCGGTCAGGGCGGCCAGCACGGCCAGCACCAGGTAGAGCAGCTGGACCGGCTGCTGGCCGGTTCTTTCCGCCAGGCGGTGGAACCATTTTGTGGGTTTTTGTAGGAAATTTGGCCGGTATATGCTGGCGGCAGCCCAGGCGAACACGATCAGGTAACCCCCCATCAGGAGGTTGGCCGGCCATTTTTGCTCGTTTGGCAGGGCCGTATAGATCCTCAGGCTGGCGTATGCTCCTGCCAGCCCGGCGAGCAAAGCAACCAGCGCCGGAGGGAGGGAGATCGCTTTGGACATACCAGCCGCTCTATGGTTTGACTGCCGGGGTTAGCGCAAGCCAGTTTCCAGCCGGGAGATGACCAGGCGCTGGATCTCGCTGGTGCCTTCGTAGATCTCGGTGATCTTGGCATCCCGGAAGTAGCGCTCTACGGGCAGTTCTTTGCTGTAGCCCATCCCGCCGTGGATCTGCACAGCCTCGTGCGTGACGAACATGGCCATCTCGGAAGCAAACAGCTTTGCCATCGAGGCTTCCAGGGTGTAGCGTTCGCCGGTCTGTTTGGCGCGCGTTTTGGCCAGGGCGGCCCGGTGGATCAGGCCGCGGGCGGCTTCGATGCGGGTCTTCATGTCTGCCAGCTTGAAGCTGATCCCCTGGAATTGTCCGATCTTCTTTCCGAAAGCTTCGCGCTCGCGCACGTATTCTACGCTGGCTGCGTAAGCCGCTTCAGCGATCCCCAGGGCCTGGGTAGCGATGCCGATGCGCCCGGCATCCAGCACGGACATGGCAATCTTGAAGCCTTCACCTTCTTCACCCAGGCGGTTTTCCACGGGGATGCGGCAGTCTTCAAAATTGATCTCGCTGGTGGCGGAGGCCCGGATGCCCAGCTTGGGTTCTTTTTTCCCGCGGCTGAATCCGGGGGTGTCGGCGTCCACCAAAAAGGCGCTCACACCGCGATGACCCTGTTCGGGGTTGGTCATCATGAAGACGACGATCAGCTCGGCGACCGGCCCGCTGGTGACCCAGGATTTGCGACCGTTGAGCACGTAGAAGTCGCCATCCCGCACGGCGCGACTGCGCATGGTGCCGGCATCGGAGCCGGACATCGG
Source organism: Chloroflexota bacterium (assembly GCA_003250455.1). Lineage (GTDB taxonomy): Bacteria > Chloroflexota > Anaerolineae > Anaerolineales > UBA11579 > UBA11579. The sequence continues at coordinate 6,188 of QKGK01000163.1, forward strand.
CTCGGTAAGGGAGTAAGCCCCGACCTTCTCGCCGCTGGCTACCGGGGTGATGAAATTCTGCTTTTGCGCTTCGGTGCCGTATTTGAGGATGCCGTAACAGTAAAGGGAGTTGTTCACCGACATGATCGTGCCGTGGGAGGCGTCGGCTTTGCAGATCTCTTCCAGGGCAAGCACATAGGCCATCGTGTCCATCCCGGCCCCGCCGTATTCTTCCGGCATTTCGATGCCCATAAAGCCCATCTGCCCCATCTTGCGGATGGTTGCCAGGGGGAATTCGCCGCTTTCGTCAAATTCGGCGGCAATCGGGGCGACCTCCTTCTGGGCAAAATCGCGGGCGGCCTGCTGGATCATATGGTGCTCTTCGTTGAGGTATTCAAACGTTTGAAGGTTGGGAAACGACATGGATTTTCCTCCGTGGGATAAGGTATGTCATTGGGGTGAGGGCCTGCGGGGATGTGTCAGTTTTGGCCTCAAAAGTAACTTTCGTCGGGGAATTCATTATAGCATGAGAGGGATTGAAAAAACTGCCCGGCATTTATAATGCCGGGCAAATCTACTAGTCGAACTTGGTAAAGCGGGGGAGCACCTGTTCGATCAGGGTGATCTCATCGGTGTGCAGCCAAAGGATGAAACGCCCGCTGCGGTAGATGCAGCTCATCTGCTGGTTGTGGAACCAACAGATGCCATCTCCGGGACCATCCACTTCGGAACTGAACAACCGGACGTTGACGTAGGATGTGAGCCGATTATAGAAATCGTTGGCATCATCGTCTGTCTCCCACAGCCAATAGGCGGAGAGGAATGTCTTGCCGGTATCAGCGTTGTAATAGACCTGGTATTCATCTCCGGCCCAACCGGCGGCTGCAGCTTCGGCAGCTCCCACCGGCAGACTGGCATCGGGATAGTCGTTGTAGGCCAGCAGCAGGAAGGTTTCCCATTCACCGAGAGACTCGTCGCGAACCAGCTCCCAGCCATCTTTGAGTACGAGTGTGAGGTCCGGGTGGGACATATCCGCTCCCTCCTCGCCGCGCTGGTATTTTTCCGGGTGGAGGATCTGCTCGGTGGTGGCAGGCAGGTAGCCGTACAATCGGTTGACCGCTTTCCATCCGCCTTCCTCGTAAATACTGCGGACAAATTCCAGCCCCTGCTCGAAGGGGAATTGGGCGTTCATGCGGTAGTAAGCCGGTATGGTGCCGTCGTCGAAGCGCACGGATGGGATCTGGTCGAGGAACTCATTCAGGTTGCCTGCCGGGGGATGAAGGGCATACCACAGGTTTTCTACCAGGGTGGCTTCGCCTTCTACAATCGCCTGGGATGCCAGGCAGGCCTGGAAGGATTTTTCACAGTTCGGGTAGATACCGAGTTTCTGCAGTCCAAAATTGACGTCCTGGATGGCGTGGGCATATTCATGCGCATAGATGTACTGCTGTCCCGGACCGAATTCGGAACCGACCACATAGATGATGCCTTCGTCCTGGTCGAAATATCCGCCGACAGGGTCGGCTTTGCTGCTGATGAACCCTCTGGTGAGGTCAGTATCACCGTTGATGAAGCCAAAGGCCTGCAGGACGATCTGGTCCACGGCCAGCTGTGCCAGGTTTTCCTCGGTGAGCAGGTAGTTGGACATCGCCTGGTACAGGCCGGATTCGGAGACCAGCTCGCGTTCCAGTTGGGCGGGGCCGGCCTGCGTGCGCACCGAGGAGACATCTTCCTCAATGGTGGCAGCGACGGCCAGTTCTTCCTCGGTCAGTTGGGAAAATACGGGGGTGGAAACCGGGGTCTGGTTTGGCTGGAGCGAAGACCCGCCATCCGGTGGCAGCGCTCCGCTGCCGCCCTGGGGTGTCCAGGTGGGTTCTGCCGTGGGTTGTGAGGGCGGTTCGGCGGTGGGGGAGGGGGTCACAAAGTAGTCTGGGGTCAGCAAGGCCGTAATGGGGGCTTTTTCGGTGAGCATCATGGAGACCGGGGCGACAAAGGTCTGCACCGGTTCGAAGTATGGTTCCACCTGTGCCCAATACGGCTCGACAGTGGTTTTGATCTGGTCACGGAACAGGTAGCCGACGTAACCCAATCCGCCAATGACCAGGATGAGCAAAAAGTTGCGCACGATCCGCCAACGGCGCCGCTTTTGATCGGGGGTCAGACGGACCCGGGCGACTTTTTTGCGGCTTTCTTTCTCATCCGGAACCATGCCCCGCAGCCATTCGGAGTCTTTTTCCGTTTGTGGATCGTCTTCCCCTTCATCTTCTTCGTCAAAGAAGGCGGAGATGCGTTGGGCAGTTTCCTCCTGTTCGGAGACAAAAGGCTCATCCCAGCTTTCGTCCGGCCCTTCTTCAAACGGCTGCCCATACCCGAAATCATCACCGCTGTCATCATACTGGCCGGAAGGTAGCGCAGCCCATTCGGGTTGGTCGTTTTGTGTTGGTTCTTCAGAAAAGGCTTCTTCCCAATCGGTGGTTGGAAAAGCCTCTTCCTCGGGGGAGGCGGGTTCTTCATCCGCTTCATCCGGGAGGACGGGGTTCTCCCACGGGTTGAGCCTTTTTGCCCAGTCGGGGGTGTCATCTTCCTGGGGAGCGAGCCGGTTGGCGACATCTTCATCCAGCCCGCTGGTGGTGTAATCGGCCGGATTGAAGCTGGATTCCTGCATCCAGTCAGGGAGTTCGAAATCTTCGGTGGGGAAGGGAACGGAATCGGGTTCCTCGGAGAAAGGCGATTCTTCGGGGGTGAAAAAAGCGGAGGATTCCTCTGTCCGGGGTTCTGGTTCGGTCGGCGGGGGCGGGGCGGGAGCGGGTTCCAGCAGCTCCAATTGGTGGATGGCTTTCTCGTTATCGGGGTTGATCTTGAGCACCTGTTTGAAGGCGCGCCGTTTTTTGGCATCGTCGTCCAGGGCCATGCCGAGCAAATACCAGCCTTGTTCCAGTTCAGGTTCCTTTTTGAGAACCTGGGCCAGCAAAGGGACTGCCGCCTGGCCATTGCCTTCTTTGAGCAGTTGGACTGCCTGAACCAGGATATCTTTTGTGGATTGATCCATAGTGCGACCTCTTTAGTGGTCAAATATCAGCGGGTCTCGATTCGGTGGGGTACCCGCGCAAGGTGCGCATTGAATACCGGTCGAAACACGCGCTGTTTTGATCTGTGTTCATTATAGGGCAATTTTAAATTCTATTGCAGGTTATCCGCGTAGGAAATTCATTGCATCCGGAAGGCGCTTAAATTGTAACCACCCCGACTTGGTCGAGGTGGTTGGAGGGGGAGGAGATTACATAAAATACAGTACTAACTATTATTATATCTAGTGAGATTAATCACACATGAAACAGACTTAATAAAAAGATTAATGTTCAGATGGGAAAATGGAGAATTAATATCCTGGCAGGCCTGAAAATTAAACGAACTTAAGAATCGCCGGTTTTGATCTCGATGGGGCCCTGCCGGAGGACTTTGGGCTGTGGGCCGGTCATGTCCACCACGGTGGAAGGAACCCCGCCCGGGGTCGTGCCTCCGTCCAGCAGCAGGTCGAAGCGCCCGACTAGCTGCGCCAGTACCTGACCGGCAGTGGTGGTGTTGGCTCCCCCTGACAGGTTCGCCGAAGTGACTGCCAGCGGACCGGTGGCGCGCAGCAGTGCCAGGGCAGCCGGGTGGTCGGGCATGCGCACGCCCAGGGTAGGTGTAGGCGAGAGAATTTCCGGTACGCCTGCCTTGCGGGGAACGATGACCGTCAGCGCGCCCGGCCAGTGCTGGCGGGCTAACGCCATGGCCGAAGGGGGCATATTTTCGGTCAGCAGATCCAACTGGTCGGGGTCGCCGATCAGCACGGCGATGGCCTGGTTGGACTGGCGTTCTTTGATCTCGAACAGCTTGTGGATGGCCGCTTCGGAAAAGGCGTCTGTTCCCAGACCGTAGACGGTGTCAGTGGGGAAGACAACCGTGCCGCCGGATTTAATGATAGCGACAGCCTGCTGGATGGAGGATGGTTCGTTGGAAGGGAGGACCAGCGGGCGGGTCACGGCTGCTGCACCGAGATGATGCGGGCGTGCCCGGCCAGGTCCTTGTGCGCGGTGACTTCCGCCTCTGGGAAATACTGCTGTGCCAGGGCTTTGGCTTCCTGCGGGTGGCCGGACTCGATTTCCAGCAGGATGACCCCGCCGGGAGCCAGCTTACCGGCAGCCTGGGTCAGCAGCACTGCGATGATCTCCAGGCCGTCCTCGCCCCCGTCCAGCGCCAGGGTGGGCTCGCGCAGGTAGATGGGCAGCTGGCGCAGTTTTTTGCTGGGGATGTAGGGAAGGTTGGCGCAGATCAGGTCGAAAGGGCCGGAAATACCGTCAAGCAGGTCGGTTTCCCGGAAGGTGATGCGCGCTTCTACCCGGTTGAGGCGGGCATTATAGCGGGCGACTTGCAAAGCGTCCGGGGAGATATCTGTGGCGGTGAGCTGCAGGCCGGAAGTGCTGGCTGCCAGGCTGACGGCGATACAGCCGGAGCCGGTGCCGACCTCGACTACCCGGTTTTGATCGGGGTGAGACTTGATCCAGGACAGGGCCATTTCCACCAGCAGCTCGGTCTCCGGGCGGGGGATGAGCACTTTGGGCGTGACCTTGAAGGGCAGCCCGAAGAATTCCCACTGGCCAAGTACGTAAGGCAGCGGCACCCCGGCGGAAAGCTGGGCGAGGGCATCTGCCAGACGGAGGGTCTCTTCTGTATCAAGGGTGTCTTCGGGATGTGCCAGCACCCAGGTGCGGTTTTTGCCAGTCACATAGGCCAGCAGCACCTGGGCGTCCAGCGAGGCGGTCTCGCTGAGACCGGAAAGGCGCTGGCGGGTATCGTTCAGGGCGGCAGCAATCGTCTTCATCTGAAAGGGAGAGAAGCCGGAGCGGTTCAAATCCTGGTCATCCTTAGTCGGTGTTCAAACCGGCGGCAGCCAGTTTTTCGGCTTCGAATTGGGTAGCAAGCTCGTCGAGCAGGTCGTCCAGGTCGCCGTCCATCATCCCGCTGAGGTTGTGGGAGGTGTAGCCGATGCGGTGATCGGTGATGCGCGATTGGGGATAATTATAGGTACGGATCTTTTCGGAGCGGTCGCCGGAGCCTACCTGGGAGCGGCGCTCTTCGGCGATCTCGGCGTTCTGCTTATTCTGCTCTAACTCGAACAGGCGGGCCCGCAGGATGCCCATGGCGCGCATTTTGTTCTGCAGTTGGGAGCGTTCGTCCTGGCAGGAGACCACCATGCCGGTGGGCAGGTGGCGGATGCGCACGGCGGTGGCATTCTTCTGAACGGACTGCCCGCCCGCACCGGCGGATTTGAACACTTCGATCTCGATATCCCGGTCGGGGATGTCGATCTCGACATCGTCCACTTCGGCCAGCACGGCCACGGTGGCGGTGGAGGTGTGGATGCGCCCCTGCGATTCGGTGGCAGGCACCCGCTGGACGCGGTGTACGCCGGATTCGTGCTTAAGGCGGGAAAATGCGCCTTTGCCTTTGATCTCAAAGGTGACTTCCTTAAATCCACCCACGCCGGTATCGTTCATGGAAAGGATCTCGGTCTTCCAGTTGACGCGTTCGGCGTAGCGGGTGTACATGCGGTAAAGGTCGGCAGCAAAGATGCCCGCCTCGTCACCACCGGCGCCGGCGCGGATCTCCACGATCACATTTTTGCCGTCGCGCGGGTCTTTGGGAAGCAGCAGCGATTTGATACGGTTTTCGATCGGCTCTACCTGGGGTTCGAGTTCGGCGAGTTCCATGTGGGCCAGTTCGGCCAGTTCTTCATCGTCGCTTTCGACCAGCTGGTGGGCTTCTTCGATCCGGGAGAGCACCTCGCGGTACTCTTTGGCAATCGAGACCAGCGGTTCCAGTTCAGAACGTTCCATGGAAAGTTCGGCGGCGCGCTGGTAGTCGTCTCCTACGGTGAGGAGCTCTTCGTTGATCTCCCGGTACCGGTTTTCGATTGGTTCAAGTTTGTCTAACATAACAGTCCTGCAAATGAATAGATTTAAAAGCAGGATAGATTATACCTTAACCCGGATTGCTACCATGCAGAGAAATTGACGATCTAACCCCCTCCTTGTGACTGCGTCACCTTCCTCCCCCTTGAAAATGGGGAGGAATAGTCGATTCTGGGTATTTGGGCTTGCCCCAAAGAAGCCCAGAGAAAACGCGATTTATTGGGGAATGACCTGTTAAATTTCGATAAAGCTTGTCGTTCCCGCGCGGGCGGGAACCCACATGATGATCACTTATCCCAAACTGTCACCATGGGCGGGATTGGCGGGACTGACCCCCTCCTCTGGCTGCAGCCTGAGTTAACTATTGGTCTGGCTCCAGGAAATAGTAGATGCGGGTTAGCGACCCCTCCGCTGACCAGCCAATGCCGCCATCAACCCGTTGAACCTGCCACCACATGTAAGCGCCGTCCAGGTGGGGAATACAGATCGGGCCGCCAATGACCTCAAGGCGAACCCCGGGTATATGTACCAATTGAATTTCCTGGTCCAGGCCGGGGGCAGCACGGAAATTCAGGTTGGTGGTCACGGTTACGGTCATCCCAACTTCCAGTCTGCTTTTCAATGACAGCGAACATATATCCAGGGTGGCCGTCGGTGTGGGCGTGTAAGTTGGCGTAAATGTAGGTGTACCGGTAATGGGTGTGTGAGGGCTTTCAGTTGCTGTTGGCGGTAATGTCGGCGTGTCGGTAATGGCGGGTTGAGGGTTTTCCGTTCCAGTTGGGGAAGGGGTAGGTGTTGGGATATCGGTAGGTTGATCGGTGACAGCAGGGGTGTCTGTTATTGTTGGCGTTTGTGTAATGGTCTCTGCTTCCCTGGCTGCTCCCTCCGTGGGAACCGGTGCGACGGCGCTGGCTTCAAAATGATCCCCAAAATATAAAAACGCCGATAGCACCATCAAAATGATGGCTACAACCAGTTTGAGCTTATCGAACTTCTGCCAATTTCTCAGGTTACCCATCAATGTGATCTACTGCTCCGATTTTAGAAGCTCTTCCGCTTGCTTTAAGATGTCCTCCTCATCGAGGATACGCTCATATCCCGGATGGATGATCCCTCTCAATGCATCCGGAGACAGCTTTGCCAAATCAGCCAGGGATGAAATCCCGGCCTCATTCAGCCTTGCGGCGGATTCCGGGCCAATACCTTTGATGTCCTGGAGCTGATAGTGATGCACTTCGGCTTTGGGCCACGACTCCACCGGCGTATTGAACATCACGTCATACAGGGATTGCGCAAAACGATCAGGAGGAATGTAGGATGGTTTTCGTCCAGACCGGGATAACGATTCTATGACCGGGTGGCTGTAGAACTGCTCGACCCAGGCATCGTTTTGAAGCATCTGTTTTAGCGAGCCTTCCAACAGCTCCGCCCGCCAGCTAAATAAACTGCTGATCCATTCCTGCAGCTGCATTGTCGCAATGCTCAGGATCAGCCAGGAAAAGATCAATCCGATAGCGACTTCCAAAATTGCGTCTAAATACATTGGACCCTCCTCAATTATTCAGCACTTGCTGACCCGGTTTGGGATGTTTTAGGCTGTTTGCCAGATGAACGCAGGTTGACCACCTTGTTTAAAATATCAAACCAGAATGGCGCACCCTGGGCAGCTGCGATACCGCTGATGAGCAGTCCGAAGAATTTTGTCAACCATCCCCAGCCATCGTTCATTTGCGGCAGATTGAGCAAGATCTGACAGTTGCCATTTGTCCAGATGGCAGGATAGGTCGGCTGTCCGGGTGTCCAACCACACTGCTGCCCTTCCTGAGGCTCGACCGTGATCCAGCCGACCGGAATGCCCAACTCGGCGACAGCGTCGATCGAAGTATCCAATGATGACTGCCCTTCTGTCCCCTGAACATTCTGCGCCTGGGCGACAATCACCTGGCGCAAGGTCGGCTCCTGCCACATGCGGGTGGCAATCTCGATGCTGTCCACGTTGAAGGTAAACGCCAAGATCATCCCCAGGATCAAGGCCCATTTGTTCGCCTGGCGCTTGTAATCCCCGGAGGAGCGGTCCATCACATCTGCAAACCACCCTGACAGATCACTTTGCACGCTGGTAGCGATCACTTCGGGCGATTTTCCTATGATGTCTGGACGGGAAACAAAGGAAGCCATTACATCGGCCAAGGCAGGATTACTCTCGACAAGCGTATCCACACGCGATTGAATCTCAGTTTGATCAAGAGTTTTCGGAGCAGAGGGGCGCATTTTTGATGTGTATTTTGCAGCGCTGTTATTCTTTTTTGGCCTGCGCCAATAAACCCAATCAATGACCCACTCAATCAGCCAGCCGGCCAACAGCCCAAAGATGAAAATGATCAATACATTTGGGGACATCCCTCTTTCCTTTCGGATATTCAAATGGTGAGAATTTAGATGAGTACCAGGGTTGGCGATGAAATGATTAATAATTATAGCCAAATAACATAAGCAATGTCAAATTTTGTGGAGGAAAAGTGTGGAAAACCTGGAGAATGGAATTTGCGCTGGTTACTCTTCCGGGCGGAATTTGGGCAGCCAAAGCAGGGCTACCAGCGTGGTGAGCAGGAAAATCACGGCTGTGGCGGTGAAGGTGGCCCGCAGGCCGGCCCAGCCGGCGATCAGCCCGCCCAACATTGGGGCCACTGACCTGCCAGCAGCGTTGATGGCGTTATCCAGCCCATAGACACCGCCTTCATGTCCGGGAGTGGTATATACGGCCAGCAGGGCAGCCAACGAGGGGATGATGCCGCCCAGGGCGACCCCGGCAAGCGTCTGGAGGAGGATCAGCTGCCAGGCAGCGGTGACAGCCGCCTGGGGCAGGTAGACCAACCCTGAAAGGAGCGTGCTGCCGATGAATACGGCCTGATGGCCGATGCGGTCTCCGAGCTTGCCCAGGTAGATGGCGCTGAGGGTGGCCGCACCGGAAGAGATGCCCATCATCAACCCGACGGTGGAATTGATCTGGGCCTGGTTGGTGATCAGCTCCTGGGCAAAGAAGGCCAGGATGGCGATCACCATCATGCGGCCCATTTGTGTGAGGAAGCGCAAGGTGAAGGTGATGCTGACCCCGGGGGTGGTGAAGATGTTCTTCCATTCCCGGAAAAAGGATGGGGATTCGTTTTCCGCTTTGGGGGGGCGATTGTTGGGCTCTTTGATCCAGATGGTGACCACCAGGCTGCTGACGAAGAGCAGCCCCGCAGTAACAAAAAATGCGTAGCGATAATCAAGCGCATCGGCAATCGCCCCGCCGATGATAGGGCCCACGGCAACCCCAACGCCGTAGGACATTTGCAGCATGCCCATGGCATAGCCGCTTTGCTTGCGGGGAGCTACTGCTGCCAGCAAAGCGTTATTGGCCGCGATCACACCGGTGAACAGGCCCTGGATGGTGCGCAGGATGACCAGCTGCTCTCCCGATTGGACAAAGGCCATCAGCAGGACGATGATCGTGCCGGTATAGGTAGCGCGCTGGATCATCATCTTGCGCCCGAAACGGTCGGCCAGGTTGCCCCAGATGGGCGAGGCGATCATCATGGCGAAGGCCTGCCCGGAAAAGACCAGCCCGGAAAGCAGCTCGACGCTCAGGCCCATGCTGCTGCCCAGCTCTTCTACATACAGGGGGAGGAAAGGAAAAATGCTGGAGAATCCTGCAACGGCGACCAACTGGTTGAAGGACAGGATGTACATGGTCGTCTTCCAGGATTGTGATTGGGGGGCGGTGTCGGTTTGCGTGTTCACAAAGATGGATTATATCATTGAGTGGGAGTCCAGAAGAAAAGGGGGAAGGTGGGTATCGCGAGATGGATTCCCACTAAAAGCATGTGGGAATGACACTGGAGATGTCGGCTATGTCTTTCCCGCTCTTGCAGGAACCAGGGTAAAAAGAAAAACCTGGTGCACAAGGCACCAGGTTAATTGGACCAAAGCGGATTACTTCCCGGCATGGGTCTGGGCGTAGTGGGTGAAGGCGTCGCGGGCAAACTCGGCCAGGTCTGGATGGATGGCGTCGAAGGTGGCCTTGAAGCGCGGGTCTTCCACATACATGGGACCCAGCCCGCCGATGATCTCCGGAGTGCAGTCGTAAAAGTTGGCCGTGACGTAGTCCTGGTAGGCTTTTACCTGCGCCTGGGCGGCTTCGCTGGTCGGCCCCTGGGGGATCAGTTCGGCCATTTTCTGGAAGATGTCTCCACCTTGCTGCTTGATGGCATCTTTTTCTTCCTGGGTGTAGTTCTTCCAGCGGCGGCTGGACTGCCTGACCTTTTCGGGGTCGTACAGCTGCATGGCTTCTTTCTCGTATTCGACTTGTTTTTCTTCGCTCCATCCGGCGAAAAGCTCTTTATCGCTCATGGGATGTGCTCCTTTCAGGTGATTAATGGTGTTCTCGACGGTGTCGAGCAGGGTCAGCAGGCGGCCGGCTTCTTTTTCCAGAGCGGCTTTGTGCGCTTCCAGCGAGCGGATCAGGTTGAAGTCGGGCTGGTCCAGTACCTGTTTGATCTCTTTCAGTTCCAGGCCAAGCTCCTTGTAGAACAGGATCTGCTGGAGCCGGTAGACTTCGTCCTGCCGGTAGTGCCGGTAGCCGTTGGCGCCAACCTCAGACGGCTTGAGCAGTTCGATCTGGTCGTAGTAGTGCAGCGTGCGGGTGCTGACCCCGGCCAATTTGGCCAATTGTTTTACGGTGTATGTCATGACTTTACCTCGTATGAAGGATATCATAAACTATGACGTTACGTTAATGTCAAGGGGGAGTTGGGAGAAAGTCTAATAGCCGGGTAGTCGTTAGTCTTGTAGTCAATCAGGCACTTAGTGATCAGGCACCGAGGAAATTGGTTGTCATGCTGAGCGAAGCGAAGCATCCACCGATAAAACAGGTAGCGGGCAGAAATTTTTGGGTCAGGCGTAAAAAAAATCAACCACAGATACACACAGATGCACACGGATAAAAACAAAATTTAGGAGGATGAGCAATAGCGTTGCCCAGGCTTTTTATAGAAGTTTTCTCGCACAGCCTTGGAATGACAAAAATGTTTATGCCCTGGTAACCTTTTCCAGCCAGGCCGGGTAGCTGAGGGATTGGGCCTGGGTAAGTTCAGCGGGAGGGGATTGGAGGAGATGTTCCGCAAGCTGGAGAAGTTTGTCAAAGCCGATCTCCGGTGGGCCATTCAGCTCCATGCCGACCGTCCACCAGGTTTCTTTTTCAGCAAGCAGCACTTCGGTGAGCTCCAACCCGGCGAAGGGGGTGGAGTATTCTCCCGGCGGGTTGAGGGAGATCTCTCCCTGTTCGGAAAAGGTGTACAGCAGTACCTGCCGGGCTTTGCGCACCGGGACCCAATTGGCAGAGTCGAGGTCCAGCGGGGCAGCGGATGTTGCCAGCGGGAAAGACCATTTGACCCAGCTTTCGACACGCCCGGTGAGGCGGGGATGAAAAGCGAAATCCCCATGGTCGGCGATGCGCTGCTTGACTTCCAAACCCCCTTGGCGGGTTTTAACGCCCAGGGTAATATCCACGCCCAGTAAATAATCGTCGGTGCGGGGCGGCTGGACGATGCGCTTGCCAAGGGCTTCATACCATGCCTGGACGGGCTGGGGAATATGGCCGGTGGCAAACCAGCGGACTTCGTGGGTGTGGAAGGGGATGGTGGGCATTTCCTGGATTCCTTCTGACAGGATGTTTTGAGAAAAGGTAAAAATTGGCTTTTTTACCTATTATACAAAAGGTGCAGTGGAAAGCGGGTATTTCTTCTAATAATTCTCCAACACTTTTCTAACTCTGGTCTTGTACTCGTGCGGTATCCTATAGTCGTGCAAAACATAGCGTTTTGCATAATTTATGAAATGATACATGTGGCTGTGTAAGAAGGAGGCAAAACATGTCTAAAATTATTGGTATTGACCTGGGGACCACCAACAGTGTTGTGTCGGTGATGGAAGGCGGCGATCCGACTGTGATCACCACCGCAGAAGGCTCGCGGCTGGTGCCCTCGGTGGTTGGGTTCTCCAAGAATGGGGAGCGGCTGGTCGGCCAGACGGCGAAACGTCAGGCTGTGATCAACCCTGAGAACACCGTGTCCTCGATCAAGCGGTTTATGGGCCGCCATTACGACGAAGTGGAAACCGAACGGAAAATGGTTGCTTACCAGGTCGTCCAGGGGCCGAATGGGGACGCCCGCGTGAAGATCCCGCAGACGGGCAAGGAATACAGCCCGCAGGAGATCTCGGCGATGGTGCTCGGTAAATTGAAGACCGATGCGGAAGCCTACCTGGGCGAACCGGTTACCCAGGCAGTGATCACCGTCCCGGCGTACTTCAACGACAGCCAGCGGCAGGCGACCAAAGATGCTGGCAGGATTGCCGGTCTGGACGTGCTGCGGATCATCAACGAACCGACCGCGGCCGCGCTGGCATACGGCCTGGATAAAAAAGAAAATGAAACCATTCTGGTCTTCGACCTGGGTGGCGGCACCTTCGACGTCTCCGTCCTGGAAGTGGGTGATGGCGTTATCGAAGTGAAGTCCACCAACGGCGACACCCATTTGGGTGGTGATGACTGGGATGAGAAACTGGTCAACTACCTGGCGGACGAATTCAAGAAAGCGCAGGGCATCGACCTGCGTCAGGACCGCCAGTCGCTGCAGCGTCTGCGTGAGGCTGCAGAGAAGGCCAAGATCGAACTTTCCACGGTGATGGAAACCGAGGTCAACCTGCCGTACATTACTGCGGATGCCAGCGGGCCGAAACACCTGGTGGAAAAGATCAACCGCACCAAGTTCGAACAGCTCAGCGACGACCTGGTGGAACGGATCAAGAAACCCTTTGCGGCAGCCCTGAAAGATGCCGGCCTGACCGCCGCTGACCTGGACGAGGTTGTGCTGGTAGGCGGCGCCACCCGGATGCCGATGGTACAGGAACTGGTCGAAAACCTGAGCGGGAAGAACCCGCACAAGGGTGTCAACCCGGATGAAGTTGTTTCGGTCGGCGCGGCCATCCAGGCAGGCGTGCTGGGCGGCGAGGTAAAGGACGTTTTGCTGCTGGACGTGACCCCGCTGACCCTGGGGATTGAAACCCTCGGTTCGGTGATGACCCCGATGATCGAGCGCAACACGACCATCCCGGTGCGCAAGAACGAGGTCTTCTCGACTGCCGAAGATAACCAGACTGCTGTGGATATCCACATTTTGCAGGGTGAACGCACCATGGCTGGCGATAACATGAGCCTGGGCCGCTTCCGGCTGGAAGGCCTTCCGCCAGCACCGCGGGGCTTACCGCAGGTGGAAGTAACTTTCGACATTGACGCCAACGGTATTCTAAACGTGACTGCCAAGGACAAAGCTACCGGCAAAGAGCAGAAGATCACCATTACGGCCAGTACCAACCTGAACGAAAAGGATATCGACCAGATGGTGGAGCAGGCGAAAGCTCACAAAGCGGAAGATGAAAAACGCCGAGAGCTGATCACTGCCAAAAACAACGCTGACAGCCTGGCCTACCAGACGGAAAAAACGCTCAACGAACTGGGCGATAAGGTCCCGGCGGATGAGAAGTCGAAGATCGAAGCGCAGATCAAATCGCTGCGTGAAGCTGCTCAGGGTGAAGACCTGAACAAGATCAAGCAGCAAACCGACGCACTGCAGAACGCATTCCATGCGCTCAGCCAGCAGTTGTACGCCCAGGAAGGCCAGGGACAGCCAGGCGCTGCACCCAGCGGGATGCCTGGGGCTGACTTCCCGAATTACGGTGGTCAGGGCGGGCCGGCGAACGGAAATAGTTCCAACGGCCACGGCAACACTGACAATGAAGGGGAAGTGCTGGAAGGCGAGTTCACCGAGAACTAACCACCACGCAATGTGCCAAAAGAGGCTATCTCATATGAGACAGCCTCTTTTTTTATATCTGTATGGAAGATCACACAAGGTTTACAGCCTGTTGCAAGTCTGGTTCGGTGAGTAATGATCAGACCGTCCGCTCAAATCGGGTATTGGGAGATAGGCTTTGATGCTTCCATCTGGCGAAAGAAGTTGTCTTCTGGGACAGATCTTCCATGGAGGCCGCTGTAATCAATGAACAAAATATAGACCTAATTCATGATATTTATCAAATTACTATATAATAGATAGATACAATTTTCGCAAATTGACGCGGAATAAGGAGAATCCCGAAATGGAAAATCAAACTGTAACCAAGGGCGACATCCTTCAGGATCGGACCAGACTGGTGCAGGCTGATTACCTGGTCGTTGGTGCTGGTGCCGCAGGCATGGCTTTCGTGGATTCCCTCATCCACAACGCCGACGTCCAGGTAGCCTTACTGGACCGCCGCCATAGTGCCGGCGGTCACTGGCTTGATGCCTATCCGTTCGTGAGGCTGCATCAGGCATCCGAGTTCTATGGCGTAGTCTCGACTCCGTTGGGCAAAGGTGAGCGCCAGGCCGATGGCCCGGAGGCAGGTCTGCACGAGCGGGCTTCCGCGCCGGACATCGTCGCCTACTACGCACGCGTGCTGGAGAGCATGGTTGCCAGTGGCAAGGTCACCTTCTACCCCAACAGCGAACACC